>JAEXFV010000142.1 GCA_023451115.1 Bacillota bacterium | reverse complement strand
AATCGTTTACCACACTGGTTACAATTTTGCCGAATGCGCCGCCAATCATAACGCCAACGGCCATATCCAGCACATTTCCTTTAAAGGCAAATTCTTTAAATTCTTTCCACATACCGGTACTCCTTACCAATGCACTTATTGGTTACCAATATAGCACAGCCGTTGCTGATTTACAATGAACAGAGCTTAAATAAATGCTGCTGGAATGGAATAAAAAACGGCATAACACAATGTCATGCCGTTGTAAAAAAACGTTTTCTACTCTGAGCGGATCGCTGCCAGTGCTGATAACCTCATGGCTTTTAGCGCAGGATACATGCCGCTGATCATGGCAACCAATACGGAGAAAACGACGCCCCCCAAACTAAGATATAAGGGGATAACGCTCTTCATGGTACTTTCCGCCATCAGATAATTATTCAATAGGAAAGAGAGCAGATACGACAGCCCCAATCCCAATACGCCGCCAAAAAATCCAATGTATGCCGCTTCCGCTAAAAACATACCCGCGATGTTGGACATCCGGCACCCCAGCACTTTTATAATGCCAATTTCCTTGGTGCGCTCATAGATGCTCATCATCATGGTGTTCATGATGCCTATAGCCGCTACCAGCAACGCAACCCCGCCAATCGCTCCCAACAAAGCCTGGGTCTGGCGTGCACTTTCCTGCTGCATTTCCAAAGCGTCCTGCAGGCTGTATACGCCATATCCCATCTCTTCAATGGCTTTTTGTACTGTTGTCACCTGGCTGGAGTCTTCGCATTTCACCAGCACAGTATTGTATTTATCAAAATCAAGGTTCATGAAGTCCTTGTTTTCCTTTGCCAGCTTACGCAAAGTGTCCATATCCATCAGAGAATAGTAGGCGTTATTGTTTCCTTCCTGCGCCTGAACGCCTACCGGTTGCAGCTTGTAAAATTTGCCCTTTGCAGGCGCCTCGCCCTCTGTGTAATATGTACTGTTGTCATAAACATTGTTCCAGTCAAACGTCAGTTGGAAGCGGGACTTCTCCAAGTTGATTTTGGAAACTCCGGTATTATAGTCCATAGCCTGTTTCCCGGTTTTAGGGTTGTAAAAATTGTCCAGCACGTAGCTCCCAAACGCAACCTCTACTGTGCTGCCGCCTTTATGTTGCGGCAGCCTCCCCTGGGAAAGTTTAAAGCCAAATTCCTCTGCAACATCTTTATCTACGGCCAAAATTTGCAGGTCAGACATATATTGCCCACTGGTTACAATCCCATAAGCCTGAACCTGGGGCATAACCGCCTTTACGCCGGGAATTTTTTTAAACTTTTCCACGCTTTTATCATCCAGCGTGACTTCCTGCGAAACGCCTCTGCCATTGCCCATGTCGGTATAGCTCCAGGACTGCACCTCAATTTGAGTCAAACTGCCCCAGCTCTCAAACATTTCCCGCGTGGATTCCTGCATGCCAATCCCCAGTGAAATCATCACTACGATGGAAGTGGTGCCGATTACCATGCCCAGCACCGTAAGGAAGGCTCTGAGCTTGCGCCTCCATAGGTTCATAAAAGCGATTAGAAGCAAATCCCAGCTTCTCATACGTCCTCAAGCTCCTTCTTACGGCGGCGCTTACGTACCTGCACCAGCACAAGAATCACAGCTGCCAAACCGCCTGCGCAAATTAATGCAATCCCCCACCATGGTAATCCCTGGGAGGGCATCCCTTCCCCGCCCATCACTTCCATGCCAGGTTCCATCATGGAAGGATCATCGGACATAGCCGGATCATCATAAGACTGTTCTTCCATTACGGATAAGGTAAACGGCTTTTTTTCAACCGTCTGCTCCCCATATACATCCTCATAGGTGATGACAATATTGCCTTCAATTTCACCCGGGGTGGACGCTACAATATTAAAGTCTGCACGCATGGAGCCACCAGCGGAAATGTTGCCGCCAAAGTAGCTTTCCTCCATTTTCAAGCCTTCGCCCTCCACATCCACCATGCAATTATATATGGTGGACTTACCCATATTATAAAGGCTAAAATAGACTCCCACCGAGCTGCCCGGCATCACCAGGCTTTCATAAATAACAGGGTCATCCATCTTTACCCGCATACGCTGCATGATAGGCAGTGTCAAATTTTCCACTGCGGTATAGGACTTCTGCGTTTTTCCGCTTTCGTAGCTGAAGTTAACCGCAAGCGTATGGGATTTGGCCTCAGCGTCCGGTATGGATTGCAGCTTAATCGTTTTTTCTTCGCTACCGCCTTTATCAATCTGTTTTATATACAGGGAGTTGCTGCCGCCCTCGGCTGGCAAAATGGCCCCTGCAGAATTCTCCAGCGTAATCTGAATATTATCGATAGCCTCTTCATCCGAGGTGTTGCGCACACGGAATGTGAGCTCAAACTCATCTCCTGCAAATAATCGCCCGTTTTCCTGCCCCTCCTGTTCTTCTTTGGGCAGGGGCTTTACTTCGTAGGATTCAATGATGAGCTTGGGCGTAGTCGTAATCAAGTTGCCATCCTCGTCTGTGAGCCCGCCGGCAGGATCCGCACCCTTGATAACGTTAACAAATACCGAAAAGGTAGCCGTTTCGTAGGTTTCCTTTGCCCCATTATAATAAACCGCGTTGAACTTCACTTCCTTTACGCCGCTGGTGGCCTTGGAAGAAATTTTGAAGTCGTATACCAGTTCTTGCTTGGTGCCTGCCCGCATATCCGGCAGCTTGCGGGAATAATCTACCTCCTCAATGACAAAAGGAAAGCTATCCAGCGTAGCGGATAACACCGGGGTGACTGTGATGGCGGAAAGCTTGCTGCTGGAACTGCTCGGCTCGTTTCTCAAATTGCGGTTAGTTAATGGCAGCCGGATTTTTACCCGATCCCCTGCATTGCCGGAAGGGGCGGGTACCGGCAGGCCGTCAATACCGGTAGAATCCAATATCAACGCCGCATTTAAGGTGCTGTTGGGGTTGGGCGATTCGGTTTCAGTCGGTTGCGCATCCATTGCTTTATCTTCGTCAGATAAGGACGTCTTCTTTAAATTGAATGGGACTCTTAAAGGCTCGCTTTCACCCACAAAATAAATCAATATTTCTTGATCTTTATATACTTTGGCATTTTTTTGTGTGTTCACCGAAAGGGAAACAAAAATATTCTTTTTTGTTTGTGCGTTTATTTTTATTTCTCCGTCTTCCGGTGGATTTTTAATCGTTACATCCGTAATTAGGCCATTGGACTCTGTGGTAATATAGTCAATTATATAGCCTTGTGCTGCCTCATTATCTAAAAACAGAGTAGCATTTGCCGTACCGTTGACTTCCGTTATCATGTCGCTGCCAACAATGTTTCCCGTAATAATATCATCCGCTAACGCAGCCATCGGCAGCAACGCCAGCAAAGCGCAGGCGCACAATACAAAAGCAATAATCCGTTTACCCCTCATTGTTCCATCCTCCTGTCGTCCCTGGGAGACGCTGTA
>JAEXFV010000011.1 GCA_023451115.1 Bacillota bacterium | reverse complement strand
ATAACTGCAAAGCCTGATGGTTTCCAGCTTCATCTGTGAGCACAATTTGCGGTGGAATGTCTGGCCTGGATTTTGGGTTACGAACATTCTCAAGGCGCGAAATCCAGCGAAAGGCACAAGCAAAAAGAAGATAATTTGCCTCATCCAGCTGTACGGCATCATAATATGTTTTTAAATTTGCCCGCTTCTCCGGATGACGGGAAAGTACATTTTCAAGAATAAAGCGTGGCCCCGGCCAGCCAATTGCAAGATCACTATGCGCATCAATATGGGTTACCTCAAAGGGGGAACTAAGCATACCTGACTGCATACATTGCTGCCAAAATATAAGGGCGCCATCATGCGTTTCTATAACCCTGCCAGGAATCGGATAAGCAGCATCTAGGCCACATTGCTCTTCTAAAAAGTTGATAACAGCAGGGATGCTCCAAGGCTCATGCCCTAGAACATCTGGCCTTTGGCCAATAGGTGCCAAAGGGCAACAGTCCGCAAGAAAAAAATCCAAATCCAAATCTAATACCCGCATAACCATACAATACGCTTATTTGTCATATTGGTCAATCCAGAAAGAAAGAGAGAACTGCATTACCATATTATTTGAAAAAAGGTTGAAGATGGGGTATACTAATATCACTTATACAAAGGAGGTGCAGAGGGTGGCCGATTCGTTCAACGAAACCATGCAGTTTCAATTACCTAAGGACAAGCGTACGCCAAAAGAAATTTTAATGACGGTGTATGCTGCGATGAAGGAGAAGGGATATGACCCGGTAAACCAGATTGTTGGCTATCTGCTCTCCGGGGATCCAACCTATATTACCAGTTATAACAATGCCCGGTATTTAATCCGTCGGTTTGAACGGGATGAACTGATTGAAGAGTTGGTGCGCTTTTATGTGGAAAACCATCCATCAGGGGATATAAACGATTGAAACAGGTTTTGCTGGGAAACACAGGGATTTCGGTGTCCCGCCTGTGTTTTGGTACGTTAACAATGGGACCGCTGCAAAAGAACCTGCCGCTTGCAAAAGGGGTAGGTCTTTTGGAGTTAGCCTTTTCCTTGGGCGTAAACTTTTTGGACACTGCGGAATTATACGGCACTTATCCCTATGTCAAAGAGGCATTACGGCTGAAACCAGATGCGGTAGTATGCACCAAGTCCTATTCTTATGATATCCCTACCGCGGAAAAGAGTTTTCGCTTGGCGGTAGAAGGCATTGGCCGGGAATATATCGATATTTATCTGCTCCATGAGCAGGAGAGCCGCCACACCATACGGGGACACTATGAAGCAATTGAGTATCTTTTAAAGAAGAAAGAGCAGGGATATATTGGGGCAATTGGGCTTTCCACCCATTTTATTGCTGGGGTAGAAGGCGCCAATCATTATCCTGAACTGGGCGTAGTATTCCCCTTGATCAATAAAGACGGGGTTGGGATTGCGGATGGAGGGCAGGACGATATGATGGCCCAGATCCATAAAGCACATGCCTTGGGAAAAGGGATCATCGCAATGAAGCCTTTGGGCGGCGGCCATCTGATTGCCCATAGAAACCAAGCGCTTTCTTATATATTGCAAGAACCCAGTATTCACACTATTGCAATCGGAATGCAGACGGAAGCAGAAGTATATTATAATTGCGCTGTTTTTTCTGGGGAGCAGCCTGACCCGAAGTGGGAGGTTGAAACGCAGCGCGCGCCGCGAAAACTCTTTATTCAGGATTGGTGTGAAGGTTGCGGGCGATGTGTGCAGCGCTGTAAAAACAAAGCCATGCGGCTCATCGATGGTAAGGCCGTAGTGGATGAAACAAAATGCGCTCTTTGCGGGT
This sequence comes from Bacillota bacterium, assembly GCA_023451115.1. Taxonomy (GTDB): domain Bacteria; phylum Bacillota; class Clostridia; order Christensenellales; family CAG-138; genus JAEXFV01. The sequence goes on along the minus strand of JAEXFV010000011.1, from coordinate 11,593 downwards.
ACTGTGCCAAGACCTGCCCGCAGTTTTGCATTAAAGTGATTTAAGGGAATAAACGAAAAGAACGGAGTCCAGATGCAAAGAATTTTAGCATTAGACGTAGGCGATAAGCGCATTGGCATAGCGGTAAGCGATCCGTTGGGCTTTACGGCCCAGGGGTTAGAAACATATGCCAGAAGGGAAAGCTTGGAGCAGGATGTTGCATACATCTTGTCGCTTGCAAGGCATTACCAACCGGTTCGTTTGCTCTTTGGCATGCCCCGTAATATGGATGGCAGTTATGGCTTCCAAAGCGAAAAGGTGCAGGCGTTTGCGGATGCCGTTTTGGAGCATTGGGATGGAGAATATGATTTTTATGATGAACGGCTTACAACAGCAGCGGCCGAGCGTATGCTGATTGATGCGGATGTTACCAGGCAGAAACGCCGCAAAGTGATTGATAAACTGGCGGCAGTGGTGATCTTGCAAGGGTATTTGGAGACTCAGCGATAAAGGAAGAAGATCGGGAGGACGAAATGAAAAACGAGTTTGATGGCAGGGGCCCCCTGGAAACCGATGTAAACGAAGTAACGCTGCTGGATGAGAGCGGCAAAGAGGTACAGTTCGACCATCTGATGACCTTTTTCCATGAGCAGGAAAAGTATATTGCGCTGATGCCGCTGGATGAAGTGGAAAATGTGGAAGAGGGAGAAGTCGTTTTACTGCACATCGTTTCCAAAGATGGGGAAGATGTGTATGAAACCATTGAAAACGAAGTGCTTTTGGAAGAAGTTTTTGATACCTTCCTGGAACTGTTTGAAGAGATGGTAGAGGAAGAGGACGAGTAAATGAGCAAACCTCTTGTAGCAGTAGTAGGCCGACCAAATGTAGGAAAATCCACTTTTTTTAACCGAATTGTAGGAAAACGTATTGCGATTGTGGAAGATACGCCAGGGGTCACCCGGGATCGCATTTATGGCGAGGCGACATGGCTGAATTATTCCTTTACCCTGATTGATACAGGCGGCATTGAGCCTGCCAGAGAGGATATCATCAGCGTACAGATGCGCCGCCAGGCAGAAATTGCCATTGAAACGGCAGATGTCATTATTTTTTTGGTAGACGGCCGGGAAGGAATGACCGCTGCTGATGCGGAAGTAGCAGAGATGTTGCGCAGGGCGAAAAAGCCGGTGGTATTAGGTGTTAATAAAGTTGACGCTCAAAAATTTGAGGAAAGCGCCTATGAGTTTTATGAACTGGGCCTGGGGGAACCGTTTACCATTTCCGCAGCCCAGGGCCTGGGTTTGGGGGACCTGCTGGATGAAGTGGTGCGGGATTTCCCTAAAACGGATGAAGAAGAAAACGAAGATGCGCCCACCAATATTGCAGTAGTGGGACGACCCAATGTAGGCAAATCCAGCCTGGTAAACGCCCTGCTGGGAGATAACCGTGCCATTGTCAGCGATATTCCAGGCACAACCAGAGACTCCATCGATACGCCTTTTACTTATAATGGTAAGGATTTTGTGCTGGTGGATACGGCTGGAATACGGCGCAAGAGAGCAATTGAGGATGAGAGCGTAGAGCGCTACAGCGTGATCCGCAGCCTTGCTGCAATCCGCCGGGCAGACGTGGCTTTGATTGTAGTAGATGCTGAGCAGGGGTTATCCGAACAAGATGTGCGGATTGCTGGCTATGTGCATGAGGAGGGCAAGGCTAGCGTCCTAGTGATAAACAAATGGGATTTAATAGAAAAAGATACCCATACGATGAATAAGTTCAAGAAAGACCTAGCGGTAGATCTGGCTTTCATGAACTATGTGCCCATGCTGTTTATCAGCGCAAAGAGTGGGCAGCGGGTAAACAGGGTGTTGGAGCTGGTTGAACAGGTCTATGAGCAAACCTGCCGCAGGGTGTCCACCGGCACGTTAAACGATGTGCTTAATGAAGCGGTTACGGTAACAGAGCCGCCTTCCGATAAGGGGCGTAGGCTAAAGCTGTATTATATGACCCAGGTAAGCGTGAAACCGCCTACTTTTGTAGTAAAGGTAAACGATCCAAAGCTCATGCATTTTTCCTACCAGCGGTATTTGGAGAACTACTTGCGCAAATCGTTTGGGCTAACGGGCACGCCAATCCGCTTATATGTACGCCCCAGAGGCAAGGAGGAATAAACATGCAGAAGGAGTTGCTCTACCTCTGTGCCGCAATAGCAGGATATTTATTAGGCAATGTGCAGTGTGCCGTGATTTTAAGCCGGTTAAAATATCATGATGACGTACGCAACCACGGCAGTGGCAATGCAGGCAGCACAAATATGCTGCGGGTATTTGGGCTAAAACCGGGCTTGGTAACATTTGTGGGAGATTTTCTCAAGGGGGTGCTGGGGGTACTGATTGGCCGATGGATCGCGGGAGAAACGGGCGGCTATATTTCTGCCCTGTTTACCGTATTGGGCCATGATTTTCCGGCATTTTTAGGCTTTAAAGGCGGAAAAGGGGTTGCTGCAAGCTTTGGAATTGTTTGGGTGTTAAACCCCTTGTATGGTGCTATCATTACCGCTGTAGCCGTAATTGCGATGTGGGCATTTAAAACCGTTTCCATCGTGTCATTAATCGGCGTAACCACTTATTTGGTACTGACCCTGTGCTTTAGTTGGGACAATACCCAAATGGTGGTTTTGATTGTAATCCTGTGGGCGTTGATTGTAATCCGCCATGCAGAGAACATTCGCCGCATTTGTAAAGGCGAGGAAGGAAAGCTGTTTGGCAATAAAAAAGCCGAAAGCGAAAAGCAGGAGCCGCAGGGATAAAAAGAGCGAGCGGGATTCATTGGCCTAAAAGACAATACAAAAAAGAAAAGCTTCCCAAATTCATTTGGGAAGCTTTTTGTTCCATTAAGCACCGTAAACCTGCTGGGCATAGCGAACAGAAACCATAGCGTCAGGGCAATATTGATCCGCACCGATCTGTTGGGCATAATCCGCTGTTAGCACAGCGCCGCCGCACATTACTTTGCAGCCCGGCGCTTGCTGATGTAACGCTTGGATAGTTGCCGCCATATTGGGAACTGTGGTGGTCATAAGGGCGGATAAGCCTACAAGCTGCGCCTGGTGGGATATGGCGGCATCTACCACAGATTGCACCGGGACGTCCTTTCCCAAATCAATTACGTGGAAGCGGTAGTTTTCCAGCAAAGCTTTTACAATGTTTTTGCCAATGTCATGCACATCTCCCTGGACAGTAGCCAACACTACGGTACCGTGGGACTGATCAGCGGCTTTCCCCATGGCGGTTCGCAGGATTTCAAATGCGCTTTTTGCTGCTTCCGCACACATTAGCAGCTGGGGTAAAAACAAGGAGCCTTTTTCAAACCGTTCGCCTGCCAAATTGAGCGCGGGAATAAGCTGGCTTTCCATAATTTCCAATGGGGCAGAATGTTCTAACGCCTGCCTGGCACTAGCCTGTGCCTGTTGCCGCAACCCTTGAAAAACAGCTTGGAAAAGAGAATTCTCTGTAGGCTGATCGTGTGATTGAAAATTGGGTTGCGTGCTTTGCCCGCTGTATGAGGCGATATAAGCGCCGCATTGGGGATCTTGATTTAACAGCGCCCCACAGCACCGCCAAGTATCCAGCATACCGGACGCATGGGGATTTAGGATTGCCGCATCCAGCCCCGCGCCCAGCGCCAAAGCAAAAAAGTTTGCGTTCAAAATGTCCCGCCGGGGGAGCCCAAATGAAATGTTAGAAACGCCCAGAGAGGTTTTCACATGCAGCTCAAATTTCAGCTTGCGCACACATTCCAGGGTAATGCAGGCATTTTCCGGCCCTGCGCTGATGGCCATGGTCAGCGGATCAAATAAAAATGCATGCCGGGGGATGCCGTATTGCGCGCCGCGTTCCAAAATACGCCGGGCAATTTCCAGGCGCCCTTCCACGTTTTCAGGGATGCCGTTTTCATCCAGCGTGAGAGCGATCAGAAGGCCGCCATAGCGTTTCACCAGAGGGAAAATGGCTTCCATGGAGCTGGCTTTGCCATTTACCGAATTGATGATGGCTTTGCCATTATAATAGCGCAACGCTTGCTCCATGGCGGAAGGATCTGCCGTGTCAATTACCAGGGGAAGGTCTGTAACGCTTTGCAGCTGTTTGAGCAATTCTGGCAGGACAACTGCTTCATCAATTTCCGGCAGGCCGGCGTTAACATCCAGGGTGTGTACCCCTTGCTCCTCCTGACGCAGCGCTTCCTGCAAAATATAATCGTAGTTTTTTTCCTGTAACGCTTGCTTGAGTCGGGGCTTGCCGGTGGGGTTGATTCGTTCCCCAATCAGGGTGGCTGTGCCATTGCCAAAGAACACCGCCTTGGAATAGGAGGCAGCCACAGTATGATGTTTGGGAGTTAAAGCGGTGGGAGAGAGGGCTTGGCAGCGTTTCACCAGCGCTGCAATATGGCTGGGCGTTGTGCCGCAGCACCCCCCCATAAACCAGGCGCCATAAGGCGCCGCCTGTTCCATAAGCTGGGAAAATTCTTCAGGCTGCACTGTAAATACGGTTTGCCCATCCACTTCTTTGGGTAAGCCGGCGTTGGGATTGAGGATCAGCGGCAAAGAGGTTTGGCGGCTGGCTTCCTGCAAGAAAGGGAACAATTCCTTTGGCCCAAGGCCGCAATTAAATCCCAGCGCATCAACACCCAGCCCCTCCAACAGCGCAATGACGCAGGAAACATCACCGCCGGTGAGCAGTTTCCCCCGTTGATCCAGGGTAACGGTAGCGAATACAGGAAGACGGGTGTTTTCCTTTGCAGCAAGTACTGCCGCTTTCAATTCATACGTATCCGACATGGTCTCAATGAGTACCAAATCGGCTCCAGCCTGTTCCCCTGCAAGCAAGGGCTCCCGAAAGAGTTCGTATGCCTCGTCAAAACACAAGTCGCCCAAAGGCTGCAACAGTTTGCCGCTAGGGCCAATATCAAGCGCTATAAAATGTGGGCCGGGGCATGCGCTGGCTTGAATGGCCGCTCTTGCATTGGATACGGCAAGCTGGGCCAAATCCCCCGGCGTATATCCAGTGTTTTTTAGTTTATATCGGTTGCAGCCAAAGGTGTTGGTCTTTAAAATATGGCAGCCTGCCCGAAGATAGGATTGATGGATGCCTTGAATGATATCAGGGTGGGTAGCGTTCCAAATATCCGGCGCTTCGCCAGGCCGAAGCCCTGCATTTTGCAGCATGGTGCCCATAGCACCATCGAAAAACAGAATCTGTTTGCCGCTTAAAAGAGGATGGTTTTTCAAGGGGGTCACTCCTTTCGATAGGGGCAGGTTTGATTGCCGCAAAGGATACATTTATGCGGCGCACAAGGCTGCGGTTGGGGATGCAGCCCTATGAGGGCTGTGACGGATTTCAGCGGTGTGAGCATATAGGAGGCGGTGCAGGAAAGGCCAATCCGTTTGTCCGCTTGCAATATCCGCAGGAGATCCACTTGATGCTGGATGGAAAAATCGCCATAGCCAGGCGAAAAACGGGATGTTAGATAGAGACTCTTTTCTGCCGCCTGCTGGGAAAAATTTGCCTCGCAGGCATCGCAATAGCACTCAATAGCGGAGGCGGCACAGGCCTGCAGCACGCAGGCGGCGCTCATATCCGTTTTGGACCAACGGGCTTGCAGCCGGTCAACCTCTGGGCCTAAGGTAGCTGCAAAAAGAATGATTTGGGTACAATCTTGTAAATGCGTTGCCAGGGCTTGGCTTTGGATTGTGATGCCGGCGAATGCTAGAGCCTCTTTTTCCATTTGCAGTGGGAAGGTTGCCCAAACGGATCGGGGAGTTGCATGCTGGCCCAGTGCCTGGATGCTACGGTTAATAATCGTTTGCAGTTGCGCATCTGGAGCGCCTTTGCAGCCCAAATACCGGAGGATTTCCTCCAATCGGGTTTCCATATCAGCTGGCCTTCACAATGCAGGAAAGGTTTCCCATAATTTTTGCGGCAATGTCCGGCCGATTCATGGTGTAAAGATGAATACCACGCACACCGTTGGCCACCAGGTCGATAATCTGCTCCGTTGCATAGGCAATGCCGGCTTGCTCCATAGCATCGTTATTTTCGCCAAAGCGATCCAAAATATTTTGAAACCGGGGCGGAAGCGCGGTGCCGCTGAGCTTTACAATGCGGGTGATTTGTTTTTTATTTGTTACCGGCATAATCCCGGCCAGCACCGGTACCGTGATGTTCTTGGAATACAGCCGATATAAAAAACGATATAGGACATTATTATCAAAAAACATCTGTGTGGTCAGAAAATCGCATCCTGCATCCACTTTTTCCTTTAAGTAGTCGATATCCTGCTCCTGGCAGGGGCTTTCCACATGCCCTTCGGGATAGCAGGCGCCACCTACGCAAAAGCCGCCAAAGTCTTTAATGGTTTTTACCAGATCGCAGGCATGCTGAAAATAACCTTCTGTTGGCGCAGATTGGCCGGTTGGCAAATCCCCGCGCAAAGCCAGGATGTTTTGAATGCCACTCTTCCTGAGCCTGTGAAGCAATTGGACGATTTGCTCCGGCGGGGAGGACACGCAGGTGAGATGCGCTAATGCGGCAACGCCGTTTTGCTGGATATTTTGCGCAATCTCAATGGTATTTTGCGAGGTGCTTCCGCTGGCACCATAGGTCACACTGATAAAATCAGGCTCCAGGCTAGCCGTTTTTGCTACGATTTCGTAAGCGCGGGGGAGCTCGCTGCCTGCCTTAGGGGGGAACAGCTCGCAGGAAAACGTCAATGCCTGCCTGCACAATAAATCACGGATTAACATAGGTGCTCTCCTTTCGGGAAAAGGGTAGGAATAACTGCAGACTGGTAAACCAACTGCTTTTGAGCATAAACGCTTTGAATATCGTAAGGGGTTTCCTGATATACAAAATAATTCAGCCAATTTCCGTAAAGCAAGTTCCCATGGGAACGCCAAGTTACCCTGGGCGGTTTTGCTGCGTCGTCTTGGGGAAAATAGTTACAGGGAGGATGAATAGGTAACCCTGCGTTTAAATCCCGCTGGAACTCTAATCCCAGTGTTTCTGCATCATATTCGCTGTGCCCGGTTACAAACACCCGGCTGCCGTCCCGGCTTGCTGCTAGGTACAGCCCTGCCTCTTCAGAAACGCATAGTGCATCCAATTCCGGGTGGGCAATTACATCATTTAAGTTGACGGTGGTATGGCGGCTATGGGGCGCATAAAACGTATCGTCAAATCCACGCACCAGCTTATGGGTAGGATTGAGGGTTTTATGAAGGTATACCCCAAACAGCTTGTGTGGCAAGGGATGCTTGCCAATGCCATAAAAATGATAGAGAGCCGCTTGTGCCGCCCAGCAGATGTATAGGGTAGAGAACACATGCGTTTCTGCCCAATCCATTACATCACATAGCTCTTTCCAGTAGGTCACCTCTTCGAAGGCCATTTGCTCTACCGGCGCGCCGGTAATGATCATGCCGTCAAAAAGCGCTTCCTCCACTTGATCAAACGTGCGATAAAATGTAGCCAAATGGGCATGGTCTGTATTTTTTGATTCATAGCTGGCTGTGTGCAGAAACGTTACTTCTACCTGCAGGGGCGTATTGCTCAAAAGCCGCAGCAGCTGTGTTTCCGTAGCCAGTTTGGTGGGCATCAGGTTAAAAATCAGAATACGCAGCGGCCGGATATCCTGGGTAGTGGCTCGCTGGTGCCCCATAACAAAGATATTTTCAGTAGCCAGTACCTGTGCGGCCGGCAAACCATCCGGTATTTTAACGGGCATAAGGTCCTCCTTATCTCTGAGATGCTTCCAGCGCCTGATCCAGGTCCTGAATAAGATCCTTTGCGTCTTCCAGACCGATGGAGAGGCGGATCATATCGGCGCTGACGCCGGCAGCCTTTAATCCTTCTTCTCCCAGTTGGGAGTGGGTTGTGCTTGCAGGGTGTACGACCAGAGAGCGTACATCGGATACATTGGCTACCAGGGAAAATAGCGCCAGCGCATCAATAAATTTACGACCTGCTTCCAGCCCACCTTTGATGCCAAAGGTAAAGATGCCGCCTACTCCTTTGGGGAAATATCGACTGGCCCGTTCCCGATAAGGATCGCCGGGCAAACCAGGGTAATTGACCCAGGAGACCAAGGGATGCTGTTTTAAATGTTGCGCTACTTGTACCGCGGTTTGGCAATGCCGCTCCATCCGCAAGCTCAGCGTTTCCAAACCCTGCAGCAGCAAGAATGCGTTAAAGGGCGAGAGGCAGGCGCCAGTGTCGCGCAAAAATCCGGCCCGTAATTTGGCTAGGTATCCGGTTTTTACCAAATCTGCATACACAAGGCCATGGTAAGTCAAATCGGGTTTGTTATATTCTTCAAAACGGGGATTGTTTTTAAAATTAAAGGTGCCAAGATCTGTTACTGAGCCGCCCATGCTGTTGCCATGGCCGCCGATATATTTGGTGAGAGAATGCACGGTAAAATCAATACCGTGGGCTTTGCAGTCCAGCAGATAGGGGGTGCCAAACGTATTGTCTGCGATTACAGGCAGGCCGTTTTCGTGGGCGATATGGACGATAGCATCAATATCCGGGATGTTAATATTGGGGTTGCCCAGGGTTTCTAAATAAATACAACGGGTTTTTTCATTGATACAATGGCGCAACGCTTCCAAGTCTTCGGGATCAACGCAATGGGTTTTGATGCCATAACGGTATTCAAATCGCTGGAACAGCAGCGTATATGTGCCGCCATAAATGGTGGAAAGGGCGATCACCTCGCTGCCGCTTTCCGCCAAATTTTGAATAGCCGCAAGAATGGCAGCCATGCCCGAAGCAAAGCAAACAGTGCCAACTCCGTTTTCCAAAGCTGCAATGCGCTCTTCCAATACATTTACTGTGGGGTTACCCAAGCGGCTATAAATACAGCCGGGTTTTGCCAGCTCAAATTGGGCGGCAGCGTCCGCTGCATCCTGGAACACATATGCATTGGTTTGGAAAATAGGCACGGCATGGGCGCCGGTGGTAGGATCGCCCTGATAACCCGCATGTACCTGAAGCGTGTTAAACCCATAATTTTTCATCAAGCTGTCCTCCTAATATTCAAAAGATATAAAAAAAACCTGCGCTCGCGTTCTGCGAGGCAGGATTTGATCATTCATCAAATTCCAAGGCCGGCTAAGGCATTCGCAGCACGCAAAATGGTGTGAGACGCATCATCATCTCACACATGGGCATCAGCATGCTGCTACGATTGGCTAATTGAAATTGCATTTTGTTGAAGCCCTCCTTTTTTGCGTAATGATTTGCCACATCGGCTTGTTTTGCATCGTATCTTATACAACACAATTTGTCAAGTTTTTTTTTCCGCGTTTACCGCATAGGATGATGGTGAGTAAAGGTTTAGGAGGCATGTATTGTGCGAATATTTGTTATGACCAAACGAACGCTGATTATCATTGCGGCGGTGGTATTGCTGGTGATTTTAGGGCTGGTACTGTTGTTGACGATGGGTAAGGAGGAGGCCACCCCGGGCGGTACCACACAAACAACAGCTGGGGTAGCCGAGGAATATGAGCTTGAGGTGTTGGCAGGAAAGAAAAGAGAGCTACCGGTATATAGCGTAGAGCGCAAAGACGATAAAAAAATCGCGCTTACTGTAGATGCTGCCTGGGAGGATGATAAAACCCCCTTTATTCTGGAGGAATTAGACCGGCAGGGTATTAAGGCTACATTTTACTTGTGCGGCTTTTGGGCGGATAAATATCCGGAAAATGTAAAGGCAATTCATGATAAAGGGCATGAGCTGGGCAACCACACCAGCACCCACCCGCATATGAACAAGCTGGATGCGGCAGGAATTCAAAAAGAGCTCACCTCCTTTGATGATAATCTGGAAAAAATGGTGGGTGTGCGCAGCAAAACGTTTCGTGCTCCTTACGGAGAGTATAACGACCTAGTGGTTACTACAGCCCGGGCTATGGGGTATACCCCAGTGCAGTGGAGTATTGATACCATCGACTGGAAAGAAGAACGCAGCACACAAACCATTTTAGATACGGTGTTGCCCAAGCTTGCACCAGGTTGTATCATCCTGTGCCATAACAATGGATATAAGATCCAGGAATATTTGCCCAAACTTATTTCCACGGCAAAAGAGCAGGGATATGAATTTGTAACAGTGAGCGAGCTGCTGCTGGATGGAAACACTATGATAGACGTAAACGGAGTGCAAAAACCTGCTTAAAGGTTATTGCACTTGCTGCAAAAATACGAGTTTGAATGAGACTATGCCATGTTTATTCCAGAGTAGTTTATTTGTTGTGAAAACCTCCGGGAGGGCGTAAGATAGAAATGCCTAAACGGAGGTTTCGCCATGATGTATTAGAGGAACAGCTGTTCAGCAAAGTAACGCTTACTAGCAATATCAAAAAATTTATGTGCATGTCTAGGTACGAGCATAATCAATATTCAGCATATATTCTATACTGTTAATATTTTTACATTGTAAAATAGGGGATGCTCTGTGTATAATTACCATATTGCATTATATGATTTAAGTGGAAGGTGCTCTGCTATGACAATGGAACGAGAACTGAAAAAGGAAGATATTTTAAAACTGAGGGAGATTGTAGGCCATAATAGCAGAGACGCACTCCTTTTCGAAATGGCGATCAGCTTAGGTTTGCGTACTTCAAAATTGTTAAAGTTGCGTGCAAAAGATATGCGTGGGGATTATATTGTTGATCCCGATACGCTGAAATATATTTCAGTTAATGAGCTGACAAAAGCTGCTTTTGTTCGCTATAAAAGGGAGGTAAATCTGGAGGAAAATCAGTATATTTTCCATTCAAAAGATGGATTTCGGCCTTTATCAATATCAACAGTATCTAATATTATTCGTGGGTGGGTTCAACAAGCTGCAATTGAAGGTGGATATACAGGAAGAGATTTATGTAAATATGGAAATACTCAACAAGTTAAACGAAAAGAGGATGAGGCTCTAGTCATACATTCTTCATTACAGCAGCAAATATACGATGTTTTATACCGCCAGATTGTTTGTGGAACGATTCCTCCGGGTACAGAGATGGTATCTACGCAATTGGCAAAGCAATTTAATGTAAGTTTAACGCCTATTCGTTATGCCTTAGCGTCATTAGAGGCACAGGGATTTGTTGAGACTTCTCCCGGCAAATCATGCATTGTTAAGAGTATCACATATGAAATGGTTGCGGAGATATCTGAACTTCGAAAAATTTTGGAACCTTTTGCTTTGGTTCAGGCATGGCCTAATATTAACAATGATACCATTGAGTTGCTTGAAAATATATTTGAAGCGTATATGTCCTCACAGGAATGGGAAAATTTTATAACTTTACATAGAGACTTTCATATGGCTATTTATAGGCCTGCGCATATGAATTTATTAGTAGAATTTATAGAATCTCTTCATAATAAAACAAGTGCTTTATTATATAGTTATTATATAGATTTAAGCAATGAAGAGAATTCCAATGCAAAATTCAAGGATAGTATTAGACATAAAACGTTATTAAATGCTTTAAAAAATAGAGATAAAGTACTAGCATTGGAAATGATACAACAGGATATTACGAATG
>JAEXFV010000005.1 GCA_023451115.1 Bacillota bacterium | reverse complement strand
CGGTGGGTGCAGGCCAACACGCCGATGGTAAACACAGCTCCCCATAGAATACGGCAGGCCAGCACAAACAGGGAATCCATATGCCCCATCATACTCCAGTATAATGGCTGAAAGCCCCAGATCAGGTAACCCATCATCACCAGCAGCATACTTTTGCGGTCGATGGGGGTGGCAATCGGTTTCATTTCCATTGGTTTTTTCTCTCCCATTGTGGATTGCCGGGCGTATTTGCCACATGCATTACTGGTATTATATCTTCCCCTTTCACGTGTCACAATGTTTTTTTCATCCGCTATGAGGGCCATCCTGTTTGCAATCCGCCTATACACAGCATATAATGTAGAAGTGTCAAAGCGCAGCTTAGGCATTGCTTCTGAATGAATCCCCCAAATCCAAGGAGGCTGGGGAGAACCGCTCTTTTTTCTTAGAATGCTACCAATGCAAAATTGTCTGTTTCAGAGGAGGTGTACCAGCTTGAATTTCTTCTCCCCTTACGATGTAACGAAAAACTATGTGCAAACCGGCGTTGCCAAAACCCGCATGTGCCTGGGAAAGCTGCTGCTTTTGGGAGTATTAGCAGGGCTGATGATCGCTTTTGCAGGGGCTGCTACCAACACCGCCGCCTATTGCTTTACCAACATTTCGGCTGTTCGCCTGATCTGCGGGCTTCTATTTCCCTTTGGCCTGGGGTTGGTTATCGTGCTGGGGCTGGAACTGTTCACCGGCAATTGCCTGATCCTAATATCCGTGCTGGACCGGCAGGCATCCTTTTTTTCCATGCTGCGCAATTGGGTCATAGCATACTGCGGCAATTTTTTAGGCGCCCTGCTGCTGGCGGCAGGCTGCGCTTTTTTTGGGCAACTGAATTATTCCGGCGGGGGGCTGGCGGTGTTCACCATTAAAATGGCGGCCGCAAAATGCGCCCTTCCCTTTGGCAATGGGCTGGTATTGGGATTTTTTTGCAACGTGCTGGTATGTGTGGCGGTGCTGTGCGCATCCAGCGCCAAGGACATCCCTGGCCGGCTGATGGGCGCTTATATTCCTGTGGCGTTATTCGTATTATGTGGTTTTGAACACTGTGTGGCAAATATGTATTATGTGCCTGCAGGATTATTCGCTCTGCAAGTGCCGGAATATGCCGCTTTGGCCGCTCAGATGGGGGTGGACGTAAGCGCCCTGAGCTGGGGCGGCTTTCTGATAAACAATCTGCTGCCCGTGACCCTGGGCAACATCCTGGGAGGCACGGCAGTTGCAGTAGCCATGTGGGCAGTGCATTTGAAAAAGGGCGCCCAAAGCCGCTAAGCTTTGCCCCCGCCCTTACTTTGTAACGCTGGCAACCGTTTTTGGCACAGTCGCAACACATAACCTTTCTGACTTTCAGAAAAATACGACTATCTCTGTGTTTTCCTTCATATATATTACCGTTTCGGCAGCAAAGTCCTTGCAGTTTTGTCATTCTGTTCTCTGCGGCAGTTACCCCGGCAACAGGGAAACAGGCGAAATTGCCGGAAGGCTGGCATGCCGTCCTGAACAGCAATTAATATGAAGGAGGTCCCGGCATGGATCGAATGGAGCTGTATCGGGATATCGCCCAACGGACGCAGGGGGATATCTATATTGGCGTGGTGGGCCCTGTGCGCACGGGCAAGTCCACCTTCATCAAACGTTTTTTGGATCTATTGGTGTTGCCCGGCATTGAGAATGAGCATATTCGCGCCAGGGTAATGGACGAATTGCCCCAGTCTGCAGCAGGCCGTACCATTATGACAACCCAACCCCGTTTTGTGCCCAATGAGGCCGTACGGCTGGACTTGGGGGAAAATGCCCACTGCAACGTACGCATGGTGGATTGTGTGGGCTACCTGGTACCAGGCGCCATCGGCCATATGGAGGACGATGCGCCCCGCATGGTGCGCACGCCCTGGTTTGACCATGACATCCCCTTTGAGGAAGCCGCTGAGCTGGGTACCCGGAAGGTGATTACGGATCACTCCACCATCGGCATTGTGATGACCACAGACGGCAGCATCACAGACCTGCCCCGGGAAAGCTACCTGGAGGCGGAAGAGCGGGTGGTGCGGGAACTGAAAGATACCGGCAAGCCTTTTGTTCTGGTGGTGAACTCCACAGACCCGGAAGGCCAAAAGGCCCAGGAATTAAAGGCTGCCCTGGCGGAAAAATACGGGGTCAGCGTAGTGGCGCTGGACGCGCTGAACATGGGCGCCCGCGCTGCCTCGGAATTATTGGAGCAGGTACTCTTAGAATTCCCCCTTACCATGCTGCAAATCAAGCTTCCCGGCTATGTGCTGGCGCTGCCCAGAGAACATTGGCTATTGCAGCGGGTACTGGAGCCGGTATACCAGACATTGCCTCAACTTTCCCGGGTAAAAGACTATAGATCGCTGCAGCAGGCGCTTACCGGTCTGGAACAATTTCTGCCCGCCAGCATGGAGCAGGTGGATTTGGGCAGCGGAAGGGCCGCCTTGCGGCTGCAGCCGGAGGACGGGGTGTTTTACGGGGTATTAAGCGACGCCTGCGGCTATGACATCCCGGACGATTATCATTTGATATCCGCGCTCAAGGAATTTGTAACAGCAAAGAAGGAGTATGACCGGATTGCCGGCGCGCTCTCCTCCGCCCGCAGCCTGGGGTATGGTATGGTGCCGCCCTTAATGGATGAGTTGGAGCTGGATACGCCGGAAATCGTGCAGCAGGGCAACCGCTTCGGTGTGCGGCTTAAGGCCAGGGCATCGGGGCTGCAGCTGTTCCGGGTGGATATGGAGAGCGAAGTCAACCCCATTGTAGGCACGGAGCAGCAGTCTGAGGCTTTGGTACAGTATCTCATGGATACCTTTGACGAAGATCCCCAGGCCATCTGGCAAACCAACATCTTTGGCAAACCGCTGTACGACCTGGTGCGCGACGGCATGGCGGGCAAGGCCAGCCGCATGCCGGATGAAGTGCAGGAAAAGCTGCGCTCCACGTTGCAGCGGATCATCAATGATGGCTGCAACGGGTTAATCTGTATCATGCTATAGCCCTTTTGGGGATGGCTCTGGCCATATGATTGGAGCAGAGCCAAATTCCCGCATGAAATATCGCCCATTGGTAGCAAACTAATACCCTAGCTGAACCCAGCTAGGGTATTTTCATTGGGAAAGGGCTTGATTGATATGAACAGAAGCATCCATACGGACCTGGCCATGGAGGCCCGGGAGCTTAACCCGTCTCTTCCCGGCATTACGGAAGAAACAGCACAGCTGGAGGGGGGCATCGGGATTTCCCGCATTCGTGTAGAAACCCCTGAGGCTGCCCAAAAATTGGAGAAGGCCATAGGCCGTTACATTACCATTGATGCGCCAAAGCTCACCGGGCGGGACACTGCCCAGTTTGAGCAGGTAGGGCGTGCCCTCAGCCAGGAGCTATCCGCCTTGATGGAAGGGCTGCCTCAGCGCGCCAGCGTCCTGGTGGTGGGTTTGGGCAACCGGTTTATCACCCCGGACGCCCTGGGCCCCCGGGTGGTGGACAAAACCTTTGTGACCCGGCATATCGCGCAACACCTGCCCGACATCATTGGCGAGCCTTTGCGGCCGGTAGCGGCCATGGCCCCTGGCGTGCTGGGCGTTACCGGCATGGAGACGTTGGAAGTGCTCAAGGGTTTGGTGGAACGGGTTAAGCCGGACGCTGTAATCGCCATCGATGCGCTGGCCTCCCGCCGGGCCGCCCGCATCAGCACCACCATCCAGCTTTGCGACACGGGCATCGCCCCTGGCTCCGGGGTAGGAAACCTCCGCATGGGAGTTAACCAAGAGACATTGGGCGTACCTGTGATCGCAATCGGCGTGCCTACTGTGGTCATGGCCGCTACCATCTCCCAGGACACCATCCGCCTGATTGCGGATGAAACCGGATTACACCGGGATGAAGAAAAGCTCATTGGACTGGCCGAACAGGTAATAGAAGAGCATTATGGCCCCCTCATCGTAACTCCAAAGGAAATCGATACCATACTCACCGACATGGCCAACATCCTGTCTGATGGCATCAACTATGCTCTGCACCAACCCTATTTCGACCAGATCAAAGAGCTGTTGGCATAAATTTTCCGCCTACTATTTTTCCCTTTGCCTGCATACTCTTAAGCATGTACAGCATACGGACAAAGGGCACGCCCCCACAAAACAGGCAACCGCGCAAGCGCACCCCGGCCCGCCCCCTATCGCAAAAAGCGTTGGGGCGGGCCCGCTGGGTGCTGTTTTGCGGTCTTTTTTCCTGCATCGGTGCGCTGGCAGTATTT
>JAEXFV010000164.1 GCA_023451115.1 Bacillota bacterium | reverse complement strand
AGGAATACTTTGATATGCCTGAAGGTGTTACCTGTACCACGTTTGATACCCTGCTGACCCACTATCCGGTTAGCTTCGTAGGCGCCTGGATTTATGACCATATTCCTGGTCTGAAAAAAATCAACATCAACGCCGCTAAGCTAAGCAGTGGCAAATTACAATCTTGGGGTTCTATCCCTGTTGTAAGCTTTATCATCAGCCTGTTCTTACTCATCATCACCAAAAACCACGCTTCTGTGGTTCTGAGCTCTGCTATGACCATTACGGCTTCTGTAATTTTGATGCCCAAATGCGTTAGCTTGCTGATGGAAGGCCTGGTTCCGATTTCTAACAGCGCCCGCAAATGGATGTCTTCCAAGTTGAAAGACTCTGGCGACCTCCTCATAGGTATGGACGTTTCCATCGGCTTAGGCGATCCCTGCGGCATGACCACCACCATGTTCTTGCTGCCCATCTCCGTTGCGCTGGCCTATATTCTTCCCGGCGTCAACTTCATGCCTGTTGGCCTGTTCGGTGGCATGATCTGGACTGGACACGCTGCAGCCTATCAAGCCAAAGGGAACCTGCTGAAATCCCTGTTTGCCGGTACGTTCTACCTCTGCTGGTCTTTGCTCACCCTGTCCTGGATGGCAGGCGTATGCACTCAGTTAGCCTTTGATGCAGGCGTTGTCACGGATATGGCTACGATGGTTACCGGCAGCGGTATGAACCAGGTCCCGGTTGTATTCATCGGCCTCATCGGCAAAATCCTTGGTGCATTCTAATTTTTAAAAAAGATCGGTTCTATATTGCGCAAAACACAACGGTTTTGCGCAATATAGAAAACCATTCCTCTTGTTACTTGGAAACGTGTTAGGTAGGCCAGATATAATTTTACTTCATAGATCTAAAGAATCAAGGCGCTTGCTTATCCATTTGTTTCTTTCTCCTTCGGGAGTTTGAATTGAAATCTAAACAATAAAAGGAGAGTTAGTCATCATGAAAGCGGCAATGCATTATGGAGTCAACGATATCCGCATCGAAGAAATCCCTAAGCCAGAGTGCCCCAAAGGCGGGCTTTTGGTAAAAATGGTATACGTGACCACCTGTGGCACCGATGTGAAAAAGTATAAACGCGGTGGCTACGTAATGGATAAAAACCCCAATGCAGCAAAGGTATTTGGCCATGAAGGCGCAGGTATTGTCTGTGCGGTGGATGGTGAAGAAACTGGGTTCCAGGTAGGTGACCGTATTGTGTTCCATGATGCTCACGCCTGCGGCCTATGTGATAACTGCAAACGTGGCATGAGCAACATCTGCACCAACATGAAAGCGGTTGGCGGAACCTGGTGCGAATATGTGGCCATCCCCAAAGTCATTTTAGAGCGTGGCGCTGTATTCCATGTTCCGGATGACATGCCTTTAGAGTTGGCACCCTGTGTAGAACCTATGGCCAGCGCCATGCACTGCGCAGAAAATACCCACGTTCGCTTAGGCGATTATGTTGTCGTCAACGGCGCCGGCCCTCTGGGGTTGGGCATCATTAAGTATGTTTCTTCCATGGGCGGCCGAATCATTGCCTGCGATAAAAGCGCTTATCGTTTGGAACGCGCAAAAAAGATGGGTGCAGAATGGACGGTTGAAGTTACGCCTGGCATGACAGCGGATGAGCAGATCGCTGCAGTACGTGCCCTAACCCCCGACGGACGTGGCTGCGATGTGTGTATTGAGGCGGTTGGTCTGCCTGCTACTTGGGAACTCACCATCCCTATGGCCCGCAAAGGCGGTCTTATTCTAGAGTTTGCCGGTTGCAAAGGCGGCACCACCATTACCATTGACACCGCTTTGTTACATTACTCCGAACTTACCATCAAAGGCTTGTATCACGCTACGCAACGTCAGATCCAAATGTCCTTTGAAACGCTGTGCCGTGGTCTGCTGCCCAGAGATATCATGATCACCGGCAACTATACCCTGGATAATTGCGCACAGGCTCTGGAGGATCACTACAACCAGATTGGCGTGAAAAACCTGGTGAAGATCTCGGAAGAGTCCCTGTAAAAATAAGGTTAAACATCAACGAAAGGGAGAATTATCATGAACTATAAACAAGAGTTGATTCAGATTGCTGTTTTTGCCGAACAGAAGGGATTTGTAAACGCTTACGAAGGCAACATTTCTGTCATCGACCGTCTAAACGGCAAGATTTATATCACCCCCTCCGGCACTCGTAAGCTCACCCTTACGGAAGATCAAATCGCCGTTGTGGATAGCCGTACTGGTAATCAGATTGAGGGCAGCCGTAAACGTTCCTCCGAAATCAAATTGCATATGGCCGCTTACGAAATGCGCCCGGATTGCAATGGCGTAGTGCATGCCCATTGCCCCTACCTTACCGCTTATGCTATGTGCGGCATGTCCATCGAGGCTAACTGCCACGAGGAGTTTCTGGTAACCCGGGATATCCCCTGCATTCCCCACGGCAAAGCAGGAACAGAAAAGATATTCAACGGTTTGAAGGATGCGATTGCTGACCATGACTTGGTGCTCTTGGGCAACCATGGTGCTTTCTGTGTTGGCAAAACCTTAGATCGTGCCTTTATGATTATGGAAGCTATGGAAACCACGGTAAAGGGTTACACAATAGCCTGCCAAATCGGCACGCCCAAAAAAATCCCGGATTGGGATGAACTGTATGCTAAGGCTTCCGAAAATATCCATACCAATAACTAAGCCCGGATTACGTCCTTGATTTGATGGAGGGAGGCTTATATAATGGATTATATAAGCCTCCTGTAAATCCACGAATATGTGAGAATATTTCTTCGTTTGTTTTGAAATCCATGCTTATTCTATTTTAATTGAGTAGGAAGTTTGCCATGATTAAAGAATTAATCGTAATTGAAAAGTCAGCCCACACTTGGGAGGAAGCGATTGGCTATACTGCAGATGCCCTTTTGCGCAAAGGATATGTAAAGGAAAGCTTTTATCAGGCATGTGTAGACCGTGAAAAAGTGTTCCCCACCGGGCTTCCAACTGAAATACCCGTTGCCATTCCTCATACGGACGCTATTCATGTAAATGTTCCCGCTGTTTGTTTAATGCGTTTAGAAAAGCCCGTTGCCTTTGCCAGCATGGAAGACAGCGATCAAACCGTAGATGTGGAATTTGTTTTTAACATGGCCCTCGCTAAAGGTGAAGACCAACTGGCCATGATAGAGGCAATCATTGGAACGGTACAAAACACGCAGTTTTGGCAGGCAGCCAAGCAAATGGAGCTTGATGCTATCTATCAATCCCTATATGAAAAGTGGTCTTCAGCGGGTGTCATAGAGTAGTTTTTGTTTTTCCAACATAGCGTCATTTAATAAAACCAGGAGGAAATATATATGAAAGTATCCGTATCAAAACCCACCCCTGAGCAACGTAAAATCATGGAAGCCTGCCCTATTTGGGAACACGACGCAGGTTCCTTTCCTTGGAAATATGAAGAGAAGCAGGAAAGCTGCCTAATTATTGAAGGCAAAGCCTATGTTGAGGGCGCAGATGGCGAGAAAACTTATTTTGAAGCCGGTGATTTGGTCACTTTCCCCCGGCATTGGGATTGCACATGGAATATTGAACAAAAGATTAAAAAATATTATATTTTTGATGCAAACCTGTAACTCCATGCCCATTCTCGGTTCAATACACCCATTCTATTAGGCTATTTGGCAAGGAGAAACGCCATGTTAAATTTTTTAGGAACATTATCCGTTCTCTTCCTATTTTGTTGTATTATTCCCAGCGCTATGCTCAAGAGTATTTTCCGCCGATCCGGCAAAATGCCATTATACCCTATAATCATTGCTCACGGGCTTATTTGGGGTTATTTGTTTTCTGGTTTGGTTACCCTGGGCATACTTCCCCTTTGGCAGCTCTTGCTTGCCGTTGTGCTCAATTGTTTGCTGTGTGTTGGTGTCACCAAAAAGGGATATGCCGATATCGTTATGGAATATAAAAAGAAGAAAGAAAAAATGCAGCAACCCTCCGCAAACGCTCTCGCTTCAGAGGAGCTAAAAGTGGCGTCTGATAAATAGCCAAATTTAGCATTTGCAAGCCTCTTTGGGTTGCCTAAGTAAGCAAAGGAAAGGAATCCGAGCCTATGGTCAGTGAAAAAATTGTTGTTAAAAATCCTTCGGGCATTCACGCCCGCCCAGCTTCTTTGTTTGTTTCCACTGCAGGAAAATTTACAAGCAAGTTAACCGTAATAAAAGATGGTAAGTCTATCAACGGAAAATCTATTATTGCAGTACTCAGCGCATTTATTACCTGCGGATCGGAAATTGAACTGATTCTCGATGGCCCCGATGAACAAGCGGCTTTGGATACCTTGTTGGAGCTTATTCACTCAGGATTAGGTGAATAACGTTTGGAATCTCATCCGCGGTCGCTTAAATGCTACCAAA
Organism: Bacillota bacterium; assembly: GCA_023451115.1. Taxonomy (GTDB): domain Bacteria; phylum Bacillota; class Clostridia; order Christensenellales; family CAG-138; genus JAEXFV01. Next base: position 10,859 of record JAEXFV010000164.1, on the reverse strand, counting down.
CTTTTGCAAATGCTAAAATGGGACGTTATAACATAGAAGAACCTTGCATAATCCCTAAAATTTCATGATTTTAAGGATATGAATCAGGCTTCCACATTTACTTATGTGGAAGCCTGATTCTATCCTATCTTGGCAGCCATAGGGAAATAAATCTTCATAAACAAAGCCAGTTTTTCTGAAAAGGTTGTATACTTTGAGCGATAAAATATCCAGCGGCATTGCCTGGCCTCTTGTCTGAAAAATGCTGCGTCCCCTTGATTGTCAGCCCTTCTCGCATAGCAAAGCAGATTGGCCGCTGCTTCCCCGTATCTGCATTTTGCAAGGGCTACAACATCGTCACCCATAGGGGCTGCCATTCGTATGAGCTTGCGGCATGCCTCCAGATGCATTTGCGCCCGCCTTTCCGCTGTTATCGGACAGGCTTGTTCGCCAACCACAATATCCCTACGATGATACATCATTTCAGGTAAACAGGCCGCTTTGGCACGCTGGCAGATACCCGTAGCAAGCATAACGGCATCAGCATATTTCCCCATCGCGTTATCAAACCGTAACCCGTTTTGGAATATTGCTGCGTCAAACAGCTTATTCCAGACAAATCCCCCCAATACATCGGGTTGTAAAATTGCCAAATAAGCATCGCGCCAGGCAAGCACCGGTTTATCCGCTGAACAATCCACCTTTTGTTTCCGCTTACCGCTTTCTTCCCAATATCCGCACGCTACAATATCAACCCGTTCTTTTTTGATCTGTTCCCGGAGCTTTTGGCAGAAATCAGGCGCCATCCAATCCCCTGCATCCATAAAACCGATGTACTTTCCCTTGGCGCAATCTAGCCCTGCATTGCGGGCCGTATAAATATCCTGACAGTCCAAATGCAGTGCGCGCACACGAAAATCCAGCTTTGCATATTCGTCGCAGATTGGGCCACTACCATCAGCGGAACCGGCATCTACTAAAATGATTTCAATATTATCATATGTTTGCCTAAGCGCACTCTCCACAGTGTCTCGCAAAGCATCTCCAGCTTGAAATACCGGCATTATAATGCTAATACACTCATCCATTTATATACCCTCAATGGTTTTAATTTACGCCAATTCAACAATATACGCTATATCTCCTGCTATTCCAGGCAATATACTGCTTGCCTGCCACGAAAATTATAATTGATTTTTTTGAACTGCGCAATTGATTGAGCAAAGCTTGCAGCCGCGTTAACAAAAAAACGCTTCTGCGCCATTATTGTAGCACAGAAGCGTTTTTTTTCATTTTCAGCCGGGCTGGAAAAAACTCAATCATTGTTTTTCGTCCAGCTGGTTTCGGAACAAAATAGCCACTACTTCTCCACTTTTGGGAGTTTGGGGACTTTTTCCTTCTCTTCTGGTTTCACATGTTTTTTCCAAGCGTGCATTGCCAAAGACATTGCAATTACGCCATATGCCACGAACACCCGGAAATATTCCCCTAATTGGGCATTATTGAACAGTTCCTGCCCTGCGGAAGGCGCCACGATAAACAACGTATGGAAGAGAATTACTCCAATAATCGCCTGTTTATTATTGGCCTGCTGTACGCTTGCGCCGCCCACCAACAAGGCTGCAATAGCAAACTGGCCCACCTGGGTATGCGCTCCATAAGTGCTGAACGTCCCAATGTTTTGCAAATAAATCAGCTGCCCCCAGCAGGCAAGCACCGTTGATATCACCATGGCGATTACCCGTGTTCGGTCCACATCGATTCCTGCAGCATTGGCAACCGTACGGCTCTGGCCAACGGTACGCATATTCTGGCCCAGCCTGGTTTTTAATAACCAGTTGTTAAACATGCACAGGCCAAAGATGGCAGCGTAGGTGGTAACCGGAATATTGATGTACAACAGCACTTCCTCTACTGCAGGAATATAAGTCAATGCGTACAATACCACCGTTGCTCCAATTATGCCCAGGGGTTTTCCCAGCGCAAACCGCGCTTCCCGATCCACCAGTTTGTTGCGCACAATTTTGTAAATTTGCCAGGCAATCACAACAACCGCCAAAGCCGTAACCCCGTCCAGCAAACCCAACCGGTCTGTGGCAAGGAATGCCTCAATTGCTGGAATGTAGGTCAATGCATAGGCCACTGCGGCCACAATAAATATCGCTAAATCCCGCTTGAGCGTCGTATAAGACTTCTTCACAAGGCAAATTACCAGCTTTGCCGCTGTAAGAAGCACAATTACATAGAATAGCACTTCCAATAACGTGAGCATGGAAACCGTGTCCAGCGCATACTTGAGGTTATTGGCTAAATCAACCGTATTTTTTACGCCTACGCCGCCGGTAATCAGCAACGGGCTTTTGGGATTCATGGGAATTACGCCGCCGATGATGAACAGAAACAGCAGTTGATATAACCCGTCTGCAAAGTATCCTAACACCATGCCGGCAATCATCTCTGCACCCTTCATGCGGTTGAACAGCTTGCCTACCAGCAAGCCAAACAACACCGCCAGAGGAGTTGCCATCAATATGCAAATTAGGAACCCTTCAATTCCGGTTAATCCCCAGTATACGGCGAAAAACAATGCAATTTGCGCGGCAATTGCACCAATTACAATGCCAAAGTTTAACCCCATACCCGCCAACACCGGGATCAGCAACGCAAGCACAGTAAAGCCATTTCGCCCGATGCGGGTAAAGAGCTCGCCTGCTACATACGTCATAGGCTTGCCACTGGCCCAAATCGCTGCGATACACAAGACAACAAACAGCGCAACCACTTTATTGTTGTTGAGGGCAGACAGAATTTTCTCTCTCGCTTTAGACATTGCCTTTTCCCTCCTTTGTCTTGCTTAGCGCATAGAGGATAATGCCGTTGCTGATAATGATTCGGATAACGTCGGGCAGGTTGCTCTCCGGCATTACCGTGTTGATTACCGGCAACGCTACTGCCAGAATCCCCTGGAACAAAAAGGTGCCAATGATTACATTGCTGATTTTCGCCCGGCCCACAGAAGCGCCGCCAATCAGCACCGCCGCCACGCAATGAAAGCCCATCATCAAAGGCGCGTTATATAGCTGCAGGAAACCATAACTTTGGGAATAGGTAATGATACCTACTGCAGCCAGAGCCGTGCTCACCGCCGTACCCAAAATGCGCATGCGGTTCACATTTACGCCGCTGGCTCTGGCAAACATGGGGTTTGCCCCAACTGCGCTCATAGCAATGCCAGTTTTACTGCGCATAAACAGCCATACCAACAAACACATGAGGAAGAAGAAGAGCAACAGCCCGGTGGGAATGAAGAGGCCGGAAGCTTCCTCCCCAATTTGTACGGAAAGAAAGTTATTAAACACCTCTCCAAAACTGCTTGCCAAGTTAATGGTATTTCTCATTCCTTGGCCGCCAATGGGCCAGATCAGCTCGCCATTTCTAAAGGGAACCGATAACCATACGATGTTCATTAACGCAATAATGGAAAAGCCTACATAAGTAGAAACCGTCATTTCAGAGCCTTTTACCCGATTGAGCAAGATGCCATAGGCTATGCCGATGAGGCTAGCCATTCCTGCACCCAACAGCATGGCGGTAAAGATGGCAATCCAAGGGTTAGTAATGCCCATCTCAATTACCAAAGTGGAGCTTAATAGCCCCGCTACAATGCCCAGGGAAATACCAAAGTTTAACCCGATGCCGCATTGAACCGCAGGAACCATGGCCAGCACCAAAATGCCATACATCCCCCAACGGCGTATCGCATTGCCCAACAGGTTTAAAATGCTCAGTTTCAACGGAATTGCCGAGAGCAGCAACACTAAAAAGAAGCAAATGATGATCAGCCGGGGCAGTCCCAACTTATCGTAAAACCCTTTTACCTTCTCACGCATTGGCAGCCACCTCCTCTTTTACCCCCGCCATGGCCAAACCAAAGGCAGCATCTGAATCATCTGGGGACATAATGCGGTTCAGCTTTCCATCGGATACGATGGCAATGCGGTCGCACAGAGAACGCAACTCCACCAGTTCGCTGGATACCATAATGATCGTCATTCCCATTTCCCGGTTAAGCTTCACCAAATGCTCCAGCACAAGCTTTTTCGCCCCGATATCGATGCCTCGTGTGGGTTCTGATACGATGAGAATATCCGGCTGCAGCGTCAATGCTCTTGCCAGGCACACTTTTTGCTGGTTTCCTCCGGAGAGTGCTCCAGCAGATTGTGATGGCCCGGTACAGCGGATGTCCAGCAAACGAATCATATCCTGGGCGTGGCGGCGGGCTTTCTGGCTGTTATACATGCGCAGCGGGCCTACCCGTATGAGAAAATCTTCCTTGATTTGCATGGCGGAAAACGTGATGTTCCGCTCAATGGACTCATTGAGCAGCAGGCCAATTCCGCGCCGGTCCTCACTGACAAACGCAATGCCATTGTTCAGCGCGTTGCCCAGCTTTTCAAGCTCAAGGCGCTTGCCAAGCGCTACGGCTTCCCCCTTTGCCGGATATAATCCCATAATTCCGTTAGGAATCCCGATTTTCCCCTGGCCTGCCAGGCCGCCAATACCAAAAATTTCTCCTTTACGTATTGCAAGGTCAATCCCTTTGACTTCCTCCCCTTGCATATCTACCCGGAAATCTTTTAGGCTTAGCGCAATATTATCGTCGGATAAGATACGGTTGTCCTCCGTATCGTCAACCAGTTTTTCCACCTTACGCCCAATCATCAGTTGCGCCAGTTCTACCACATTGGTATCGCGGATGGCCTTGCGGGTTACAAATTCTCCATCGCGCAGCACCGTAACGCTATCCGCTACCTCCATCACCTCGTCCAACCGGTGGGTAATAAAAATAATGGCAATTCCCCGACTTGCAATCATTTTCATGATTTCCAGCAGGCGTTCCGCTTCACTTTCGGTAAGCACTGCCGTAGGCTCGTCAAACACCAGCAGCTGAATGCCTGTCTTATCGATTTCCCGAGCGATTTCAATAAACTGCATGTAGCCAATGGGAAGGCCGGCTACTTTAACATACTCTTCTATGGAAAGGCCTATGTCCGCAAGCGCTTTTTTCGCATCCTTTGCCATCTGTTTGGCGTCCAGGGTTTCCAGCTGTTTTCCAAAAATTCGGCTTGCGACAGTAGGGTGAGAAATTTCCCGCCCAACCTTGATGTTCTCCGTTACGGTAAAGCCCGGGATGAGCATGAACTCCTGATGCACCATTCCAATCCCATAATCCATGGCCTTTTGCGGCTCTGTAATTTGGGCCTCTTTACCACTGATTTCTATGGTGCCTTCAAATCCTCCCGTGTTATGGATTACCGGCATACCAAAAAGAATGTTCATCAGTGTAGACTTGCCGGCTCCATTCTCGCCCATCAAGGCATGAATTTCCCCTTGTCTCACATGCAACTGAACATTTTTTAAAACTCGATTTCCATAATACTCTTTGGATATATCATCCATCTTTAACACATATGATTCCGCCAAATTCATTCCTCCCTATTGCTAACAGAAATCGGACACCGGCTCAACATTATGCCGGCTCCCCAGCCCAGGAGTACAGAGAGGCACCGGCTTGCCCTCAGGCAAGCCGGCTTGATCTCCCATCCAGTCAAAAAGCGCTTGGCTTAATACTCAAAGCTATAGGGCTTTTGATTGGCAAAATCGTAGTATTCGCCCATGACCATGAAGAAGTTATTCAATTCGCCTACCGTCTCATCGGAATAATGAGAGAGTTTGCAGCCTTCGCCCGCTGCCAATTTGAAGCACTCCTTCAGCACTTCTTCATCTACCCTGCCATTGGTACGGCCTTCACAGAATTCAATGGCATAGAGCACACCGCCCTGTACCATCGCCATGTTAACAGGAGTGGTCCAGGTGGACATACGGCTGGCCTGGCCTGCATCCTCCAGCTTTTCTTTGATTGCACCCAACATAAACTCTACATCGCCTTCATGCCCGGTAACATCGATGCCCAGAGCTGCCGGATAACCGTGATAGGGGCTGGGGCAGCACTGCTGCGGATAAATTGCGCCTTGCTCCAATACGGAACGGATCAACGGCTCCTGCATGGAGCAGTTGGTGGAGAAGAAGGCGGTATCTTTGCCGTACTTTGCCACCTGCTGCGGCACATCTTCCAGAATAAACTGCTGTGCGCCGGCTACACCTGCGTCACCAGTGGGGTCAGGAGCGGTTACATCAACGAATTCAATGCCCAACTCTTTACACTTATCCATCATCTTCAGACGACGGGCCGCAATGGTAGCATAGGAAAGGTGCCGTGCAAAAGAATAGTGGATATAGGTTTTAGCGCCCATCAACTTAGCCAGCGTCGGCAAAGAATCACCCATAGTCAGCTCATCCGCCAGTAGGCAGATATCCGCTTTGCTAGCCATAACGCCAGGATCTTCGGCCACAACGCCGCAAACAAACAGCATTTCGGGCCGGGTCTCCCGCACCTTATCAATGGCTGCAGCAGCGCCGGGTACGGCTTGGACAAATACGATGGCCTTTACTTCGGGATCTGCCGCCAAGCCCACAACCTGTGCAATCGTGGTTTCCGTTTCGGTTGCAAAGTTGTCCGGATAAGTGGCAGTCACAATCATGTCACCATATTGGGCTTTCATGGTCTGTGCCTGCTGGAATTCTTCCTCACCCTGGGAAACCGTTCCAGTAATGATGCCAATTTTATACGGTTCCGCTTCTGGCTCTGCAGGGGTTTCTGATTCTGCCGGCTGTTCAACGGGGGCTTCGCTTTCAGCGGGGGCAGTGGAAGGAGCCGGTTCAACAGGCGCTTCGGTGGTGCGGCAGCCAACGGCTGCAAACAACATCAGGCCAACCAATAATAGACAAAGCAACTTTTTAGACATTTCGAATTCCTCCTTAAGTCTAGTGTATTTCAACGCCCGCCCAAAAGCGGAACGGTGAAAACGGTTTTATCGCAAAAATAGGAAAACTTAACAAGAAGGGCGACTACATTATTTTCATAAAGCAGTATCCTTTCCTATTTTGGGGTAACCATCTCAAGTGTCCGATATAGATTTCTTTACACCGTCACACAGTTCATTAATTTTTGTGCTTTCCTACTATACTGTTACTTTTCTATCGCCAAGAGTAATTTTTTCTATGCCATGAACGTACCTATGCATATGCAGCTACAGGCCCATAAATTACGGCATGCATTTAGGGAACAAATACTGATTTACGGCCGTAATCATAAGGTAATCATTACGATGCACGTTCCCAATTTTTGTAATGATATAAAAATATAATATCTTATCCCTCTGAAAAGAGCAAGAAGTATAACAAAATTCGTACAATATATTATTATAACTAAGTTTTAAAACAGATTTCTTAAAATAAATATCGAATCGTGGGGCAGAAAATCTAAAAAATGATACCATTATACTATTAGAAAATAAAAACACCGCTCCAATAAAAGCGGCGTTTTCTTTGGTGGGGATGGAGGGGCTCGAACCCCCGACCTCTTCGATGTGAGCGCGATAGTCCCGCCTCCGGGAAATATCGGGAAATGTTGAAAAACCCCCTATTTATCTAGCTTTCTCGGTTTTCCATTTTGTCCGATTTTTACAAATAATTCCATGATTTACTGCATCAATGCAGTAGAGATGCAGTAAAAATGCAGTAAAATAAATCGACCTACTAAATGGCAAAAACAAGCCCACAGGAGAAAACTCTCTCTGTGGGTTTGCATAAGCTTCACGCTTCAATAAATTCAATTTTGAGTTTTACGCCGCACCCTCGGGCAAATGCTTTTAAGGTTGAAATATCCGGGCTGGAAGTTCCGCTTTCAATGCGGCTTATATTGCTTTGCCTCGTTCCCATCCGGGCTGCAAGTTCGGACTGCGTAAGCTGCGCTTGCTGCCGAATGCGAATTAATTCACGTTGCAGGGCAAAATCTTCCCGTGTTGTCTCATATTCAGCACGGTATTCCGGGTTTTTCATTAATTCATCGTGCAAGATTTTAATATCACTCATCACGCCGCCTCCCTTTATAATCAGCCTTATAGCGATATGCACGCTCTAATTCGCGCTTATCTGCCTTTTGCTGCTTTTTCATATAGCCGTTAGTCACAATAACTTTATTACCTACCACAAAGAAATAAAATACACGGGCAATATCTGATGCAAACTTTATACGGAGTTCAAACAGGCCGCCTCCTATTGCCTTTGAATAGGGTTCCCGCAGGTTCGGCCCTTCATCCTCAAGAATAGTTAATGCATCAATGGCTTTTACCTGCATTTTCACGGGTAAGGACTTAATAAATGTTGCTACAGGCTTTTCCCCGCTTTCAAGCTGGTAAAATTCAACTTCAAACGCCACGTGTTTAATATTCCTTTCATGTTATATTTTATTCCTTAAAATTGATATTGTCAATCAGTAAGCAGGGTTTTACTTTTCATTGTCACGGGCGATAGTTTCGTCAATAGCGCGATTAATAAAGCCATTTAGGCTTTCCCCTTTGGATGTAGCATGTGCCTGCAATATAGCTTTGCGGCCTTTTGCTACAACTAACGCTACGCGCTCATAATTTTTTTCGTTGTATTTTCTTTTTGCCCTTGTAGCAGACGTTCCATTTTCCATTTGCTTCACCTCGTTTCTATTACTATTATATCATGCAAAAATACTTATGCAAGTATAAAAAGTGCTTGACAATATACTTGTGTTAGTATATAATAAAACCATAGAAAAGAGCAAAACCCCGGTAAGGCCGAAACCCTTACAAAAGCCAAGACCATATCCCTGTGAGCCGGGAGGCGGCAATAGTCAGGAAGATGACTTGGCCGGGGCAATACCACAAAGGAGGGCACATCATGAGCAATCAGGAACTACAAACCAGAGTAAAGGAACTAAGGGAGCTGAAGCGTATGCAGGAGGAATTGGCCGCTGAGATTTCCACCATGGAGGATACCATCAAGGCAGAAATGGGAGAAGCAACCGAACTCATAGCCGGGGAATACAAAATCAGGTGGACGCACGTCACAACGTCCCGCCTCGATGGGAAAGCATTAAAGGCGGCGCTGCCCGACATATACGCCCGGTTCACCAAGGAAAGCACCACAAGACGCTTTACAATCGCGTAAAGCAAAGGGCAACCGGAAACGCCTAGCAAGCCGCCGGAAGCCCTCACAAGCCCACAGGAGGGGCCATGACTACAGTTTAGCCCCTCTCCTGTGGAAATGCAAGTAGAGGAGGATAAAACATGCTGTCAAACATCGAGAAAGAAACCATTGTATTATTCAATGAGGCCGATCCATATGCAGAGATTGCCACCTTTAACGGGGCAATGAAGCGGAAGCTGGAACGGCTCACAGAAGAAAGACCGGGGCAATGTGAATTGCTGGGGGGACTATGGGGAAGGGGAACGCCGTTACCGTGTCCCCAAGAAATGGATCAAGGTGAATGCAGGGCCAATGCTCACAGAGGAACAACGGGCAAAGCTGGCACAGGCTCTACAATCAAATTTAAAGTGATTTTGCCTAAGCCATGGCTTGCTTTCACCAACATTTCAACACAGCCTTGATACTTTCCCCTTCGAAGGGGTACAAACCGATAAAAACGCACTACGCAGGAGGATGAAGTATGCAATACGTTAAACCACAGGAGGCGCTAAAAATAATGGAACACGAAGGAATTGAGGCAATTAAAGAAACAAAGCGTCTTTTTGAATACTGTGTTACTCGAGCGAAGGTAAAAGACGTGTTCGACCTCATGTATCTTATCCATGCGATTTACACTGCCGGGCGAGTTGAGGGCATCCGCAGCGAGCGGGCTAGAAGGCGGGGGTGCAATCCCGCCTCCTAATAGGCTTCCCCAAGTTTGGGGAGGCTTGTTTGGTTAATGGTTTTTCGTCATGTAGGACGAAAAACCCCATTAGCCATTCAGGGCGAAAATCATCCGTTCCCGTATCGCATCCCGCCGTATTACTGCCGCCTCCGTTGCGCTGGTGTTGTCGTTCTTCCAGCTTGCAAGCCCTCTGCGCTGGTATAGAGCGCTTTCATACTCAGCCCATAGCCGCTGAATGGTCTTATTCATCCCTAAAGCCCTTATGGCGGCCCTCTGGTCTCTCATAGTGCCTTGGGCCTCTCCACCATAAACCCGGTGCTGTATGGCTATTCTCTGCGCCTCTGGCAGGCTTGCGACCGCTTCCCGGACAATGCACTGCATATCAGCCTGTATAGCCGCCTCCTCCGGGTCAACGGCGTTTTCATCCTGCAACAAGTCCGCAAGGGGAGCCTCGCTTTCATCGGTTATAGGTGCGTCAAGGGAGGCGGTGGGCATATTCTCAATGCGTTCCTTAGTGCTGCGAATACCCAGTGTGTCCCTAATACACTTTTTCATGTACAGCGTGGCAAGCGTCAGGAACCCACCCCTGCTTTCGTCCCATGCGGGTATAGCTTCCAGCATGCCAAGGGAGGCGGCCTGCGTTAAATCATCCATATCAACGGCACCGTTTCGTGCCGCCAATACGCTATACCTCCTTGCAATAACGTGAATGATACCCCGGTTTTGCTCTAAAAGCTGCTCAAAAAGTGCCGTTTTTCCGTTCTGAATTGCCCGTGCAAGTTGCTCATTTGTCAATTGTGCCGCATCCCCCTTTTGTGGTATAATGGCCTAATCAGGGGCAAAAGGCGGCTTTTCTGTGGCGGGGAGGCGGCCTTTTTTACGTCTCCGAAAAAAATCTCTGAATTAGGAAAAAATCCTGCACGAAGGAGGCCATCCGGTCTTGGCACACTATCTCCTAGAGATTTCAGGCCCCCTACCCCTCTTTCCCAATTTTCTCATTTCCAAGCTTTCTTGTGTACGTCGGGGGCCTTGTGGTGTTGAACCATTTTCCCGCCTCCGCTGCCAGGGGTAGGGG
>JAEXFV010000133.1 GCA_023451115.1 Bacillota bacterium | reverse complement strand
TGAATACTGGGTATGTACATGCAAATGGGTAAAAGCCATGGTTTACATTGATCCTTGCTGCGTCAGCTCCTGCATAGCGGCCATCGCCGCCTGCTCGTCCGGCCCGGTCACAAACAGATGGATGCTTTCCCCCGGGCCTACCCCCAAGGATAATACTCCCATCACAGACTTTGCGTTGACTTTTTTATTGCCCATTTCAATGAGCATTTGAGAAGCAAAGGAGCTGGCAACCTGAACAAACTGCGCCGCCGGGCGCGCCCTCAAGCCTTCCGGGTTTTGAATGGTCAATACCTTATGAATCATCTCATTGCCCCTTTCTTTTGCCTATGTTTTTCTATTCCATCTCACGCGCCAGGCGCACAATGCGCTGCAGGCGGTGATAGATGCAGGATTTGCTTACGCCAGCCAGTTCACAAAGCTCTGGCAGGCTGGCCTCCGGGTAATTCAACCGCAATTCCGCCGTTTCCCTCAGCACAAGAGGCAAACGGTTTAACCCCATACGCTCTTGCAGCAGCCGGATCGCATCCACCTGCTCTGCCGCCGCGTTGACGGTTTTCCCAATGTTGGCGGTTTCACAGTTGCTGGTGCGGTTAATGTAATTGCGCAGCTCTTTTTCCGCCCTCACATCCTCAAAAGCTAACGTTGCGCCGCTTGCTCCGATTAAGGTTAAAAAAGCCGCAATCCGATCCCCTTCTTTTAAGTATACCACAGGTTTTTCTTTACGGAGCACTATCTTTGCGCCACAATCATATTCCTCCATCATCTGGCACAGAAACTGAGCAAATGGTTCCCCGCGACACACAATCTCCAGATGATAGGCCCGTTTTGGGGTAGAGCAGGAACCCGCGCCCAAAAAAGCCCCCCTTAAAAAAGCACGCTTGCACTCCTCATCCGCCAGCAGCTCCTGCGGCACCCGCTGGATCAGCTCTACGCCTGCCGTCGTACGCAAAAACAGCCCCGCATCATACAGCAGTTTTTCACACCCGGTCCCATAAAAAGCAGCAACCATCAGGCTTTGCCGGCGTTGCTGGGTGTCCCGGAGGGAAAGCTCGGCGCGCACATCATATAACCCTGACGCCAACGACACAATGTGCTTGCCCAAATCCTGGGTTTCCGTTACATATTCTACGCCAAAAGCACGCCCAAGCCGCAATACCCCCGCCACATGGGTGATCGCTGCCAATTGGGCCCGCTTTACAGGCTCCCTGCGGCTTTTAATGCGCACCAGTTCCTCTTTGACTGTAGTGGAAAAGGACATTATCCTTCCTCCTGATCTTTCGCGAGCACGCGCCTGCGCAGCTGGCCGCAAGCGCCTTCGATATCCGTCCCCAACTCCCGACGGACGGTAGCCGATAGCCCCTGTTCCCCCAAACGCCTGGCAAACTGGGCGGCAGCGGCACGGGAACTGCCGTTTAAGCTGCGCTCTTTCACCGGATTAAGGGGAATGAGGTTGACATGGCATGGTATCCCTTTGAGCCGTTGGGACAGCCCCAACACATCTTCGTTGCGGTCGTTTACCCCGGCAATCAAAGCATATTCAAAGATGATCCTGCGCCCAGTACTCTGCTGATAAAACCTGGCTGCCTGCAACACCTGGTCAATGGGATACCGGTTGTTGATGGGCATCAAGCGGGAGCGGGTTTCATCGTCATGGGCATGCAGCGAAATGCAAAGGGTAATATGGGGCGCCTCTTGGGGCAGGCGCCGGATTTCCGGCACAAGGCCACAGGTAGAAAGGGAGATATTGCGGGGGCTGATGTTGGGCTTTCCTTCCCCAGCCTCGCTGACCCGCCACAAAAACCGTACCACTTGTTCGAAATTATCCAGCGGCTCTCCGCTGCCCATAAGCACCAGGTTTGTCACCGCACGGTTGCGGCCGGCATTTTTCGGGTTGTCCGCTTCATCCCGTTCCACTGCCAATACCTGGCCCAGCATTTCCCCATGGTTCAAATTGCGCACCCGTCCCTCCAGCGTAGAGGCGCAAAAAGCACACCCCATTCGGCAACCCACCTGGGTAGACAGGCACAGCGTATTGCCATGATGGTAGCGCATGAGTACGCCCTCGATGATGTTGCCATCCTCCAGGGCAAAAAGATATTTTGCCGTATCGTCTATAGCGGACTGTCGCTTTTCCACGATTTCCACGCCGCCCCAGGGCAATTCGGCCAAACGGGCCCGCAGCCCCTGGGGCAAATTAGTCATTTCCAGGGGTTTCACGCCCTTATCAATCCAGCTTTCCACCTGTCTGGCCCGGAATTTGGGTTCCCCCCATTGCGCCAGCAGAGCGGCGATCTCTTCTATAGACAGATCCATCAGGTTTTGCATCGTATCATCCTCGCAATAAAAAAGCCCTCTACCCCATCCCGATGGGGAAAAAGCTGTACCATGCCGCGTTCCAGCTCCGGTAGCCCCTGAGGCAAATAAGGAGTGAGCGAATCCAGGCAAAACTGGGGATGATTTTGCAAGAAGCGCTCAATCTGCCCCTGGTTTTCCCTCCAGGATATGGTGCAGGTTGCATATACCAGCGCGCCTGCTGGTTTCACATAGTTGGCGCAAGTGGCGAGCAAATTTTCCTGAACGTTTGCCAGGGCGTCAATTCCTTCGGATGACTTAGCATACCGCACGTCCGGTTTGTATACGCCCAATCCTGAACAGGGCGCGTCCAGCAGCACCACATCGAACGCCCCGTCCCATTGGGGTAAATGGCAAGCGGCGTCCTGCACTTGGGTTTGCGCTCGCACCCCCAGCCGGGCCAACGTTTTATCCAATAGCTCTTTTCGATGGGCATGAAGCTCCCATGCCTGCAAGCGGACATCCCCTTTACACAGGCTGGCTAAATATGCAGTCTTTCCCCCGGGAGCAGCACAGGCGTCCAGCACGCTGTCGCCGGGGGCAACCCCGCAAGCCCGGCAAACCAGCATGGCGCTTTCTCCCTGCAAGGCGACTTTTCCTTGCTGAAACAAAGGCTCCTGGGTAACATCCAGCCCTTTGGACAGCAAAAAGCAATTGGGATCCCATTTACCCTGGCGGTATTCCACCTTTCGCTCCTGCAGCCATTGTGCCAGCGCTTCCGGCTTGTAAGGCCACTGAGGCCGTAAACTCATGCCGGGCTGGGCCGAGGCCTTGAGCATCTCTTCCGCAAACGCTTCTCCATAGCGGCTGATCCATTCCTCCACCAGCCACTGCGGCCAACTATACTGAATGCTCATACGCAGCGCCGGAGGCTCTGAAGGCGGCAGAGGCAGCCTGTTTTCCTCCCAGGCTCTGGCTACAGAGCGGAGTACGCCGTTGATATATCCGCTCAACGCGCCTTTCCCAATCTCTTTGGCCAGCTTGACGCTTTCGTTACAGGCAGCCGCTGCCGGCACCCGCAGATACAATATCTGGCATGCGCCCAAGCGTAAAATTCCACGAATGGCAGGCTTTTGCCTGCCTTTGGTAAAATGGCCCAACAGATAATCCAGATACAGCAGATGATCCAACGTGGTATACACCGCCGCCGTTATCCAACGGCCTTCCGCTACCGTTCCCGCCGCCTGTCTGGCTTCTTTTAAGCGGAGATTGGCGTACGCACCGTCATCGGTCACATCCATCAACGCCTCTAAGGCAACGCGGCGTAGGCTCATTGCAACCGTACCCCGTCAAGAGGCTTACCCCGCAAATAGTTCTTAGCTTCCATCCGCTTACTGCCTGGCGCCTGAAGCTCCAGCACTTCTACTGCCTTTCCATCCGCACAGCCGATAAATAATCCGGTTTTCCCATCCCCGACACAAACGCCGGGTTCCAGGCCATCCATATCCTGCCTAAGCCGGGTGCGCCAAATCTTTAATGGATTTCCATCCGGAAGCATTGCAAAGGCGCCAGGCCAGGGATTTACCCCCCGTACCCGGTCATGCACCTGCTTGGCAGGCCAATCCGTAAAGCAAAGCTTGCCATGCTCTTTTTTCAACATAGCGCATTTGGTAGCCAGCGCTTCCTGCTGCGGGATGGGGCGCAATGCCCCCTGCTGCAACTCGCCAATGGTTTCCAACAGCACCTGTGCGCCCAGCACAGCCAGCCGCGTGTAGAGTTCCCCCGCCGTCTCGTCCAGAGCAATGGGGGTTTCCCGCTGCAACAGGATATCTCCCGTGTCCAATCCCACATCCGTCAGCATGGTGGTGATCCCTGTTACAGGCTCTCCATGGATAATCGCCCATTGAATAGGGGCAGCCCCTCTGTATTTGGGCAGCAGCGAACCATGGACGTTGATGCAGCCATGTTTGGGAACGGATAAATTTTCTGCCGACAGAATTTGCCCGAAAGCGGCCGTCACCATCAACTCCGGCGCAAATGCACGCAAAGCAGCCGCACCCTCTGCATCGCGTATTTTTTCAAATTGATAAACGGGTAACCCCTGCTCCAGCGCCAATTTTTTTACCGGTGGCGGCGTAAGCACGGCGTGCCGGCCCTGAGGCCTGTCCGGCTGGGTAAATACGCCGATCTCTTGCCCCGCATCGATCAATGCCTGTAAACAAGGCACGGCGAAATCCGGCGTGCCTAAAAACGCTATCTTCATTTTTGCTGCTCCTGGGCTTGCTCTTCTTCCTGCTCCTCGCTCCATCCTTCCGGCGGGTCGCTCACCAGGCGCAGATACACTTTGCCGTCTAAATGATCCACTTCATGGAGGATCGCCCTGGCAAATAGCCCGGTAGCGTCATATTCGATTAAATCCCCTTCCCGGTTGTAAGCCCGGGCCACCACATGGTTGGGGCGCTCAACATAGCCGGATTGCCCTGGGAAGGATAAACAGCCTTCCATTCCTTTTTGCAAACCGTCTGTAGAAATAATTTCCGGATTGATCATTTCCACAGGACCGTCTCCACAGTCAATCACCACAACCCGACGCAAGATTCCTACCTGCGACGCCGCTAAGCCGCAGCCATCCGCTTCATACATGGTGTCCAGCAAGTCGTCCAGCAACTGGCAAATCCGCCGGTCGATATTCTGTACCGGCCTGCATACTTTATACAGCGCCGGATCCTCTCCCTGCAATATTTTACGTAAGGCCATACATAACCGCCTCTCAGTGATTTTTTCACCATTATTATAGCATATCGCCAGGATTGATTTCCAGAGTTGCAAACAGTTCTCCCCGATGGTGGCTGGCATAATCATAAATCGCCTGCAACGCCCCTGCCGTGCGCTGGGTACGCTTCAACTTCAGCAGCACCTGGTAGCGGTAAAGTCCCTGTTTTCGTTTTACCGGGGAGGGGGATGCGCAACAATACAGCAGCTCTTCCCCTGCGTCGCCCAACGCGTTTCGCACCGCTGCCTCAACCCCCTTAGCAAAGGCAGTTCCCACGGCCTGCAACGGCTCCTCCTCCGGCCCGGAAAACAGCGCCCGCACAAACAGTCCAAAAGGCGGGAACAGGCAAGCCCGTCGCTGCGCCATTTCCCAAGCAAAAAAACCTTTGTAATCCTGGGCTTTTGCAAAACATATGCAGGGATGTTCGGGGGAATAGGTCTGTACCACCACCTGCCCGGGGATATCGTCCCGGCCGGCCCGGCCGGCCACCTGGGTAATCAGTTGGAAGGTCCTTTCCTGGCTGCGGTAATCCGGTATATGCAGCGTTGCATCTGCGGCTACCACGCCTACCAGGGTTACATTGGGAAAATCTAGCCCTTTGGCAATCATCTGGGTGCCAATCAGAACCTGTGCTTCTCCTGCTGCAAACTGGGATAATATCGTTTGGTGCGCGTCCTTTTGCCGGGTTGTATCCAAATCCATCCGCAGGGCTTTTACGCCGGGAAACAGCCGATACAGCTGTTCTTCCACCTGTTGGGTACCCACGCCAAAGTATTTGATATACGCTTTGCCGCAGGCTGGGCAAACCTGTGGAAGCGGCATTTCATAGCCGCAATAATGGCACTTCAGCTTCCTGTCCAGCTTATGGTAAGTCAAAGACACATCGCAGTGAGGGCATTGGAATACGTATCCGCATCCCCTGCAGGAAACAAATGTGGAGTATCCCCGCCGGTTGATAAACAAAATTGCCTGTTTCCCTGACGCAAGGCAGCGCCCCAGCGCCTGATACAACAGGCCGCTAAAAATCCCGGTGTTGCCTGCGGCAAATTCCTGGCGCATGTCCGCTACTTGAATTTCGGGAAGCGGCCTGCCTGCAACCCGCCGGGGTAATTCCAGGAGGCAATACCGCCCTGCAACAGCCCGCTGGTAGCTGGCTACCGATGGCGTAGCACTGCCCAGCAGCAAAGGCGCATTGGCCAACGAACAGCGTTTTTTTGCAATTTCCAGTGCATGATATCGAGGAATGGCCTCGCTCTGATAGCTTTGCTCGTGTTCCTCGTCGATTACGATGAATCCCAGCTTTTCAACAGGCGCAAACACAGCGCCTCGCGCGCCGATTACCACCCGTGCTTTCCCCAGCCTGACCCTTCTCCACTCGTCAAAACGTTCTCCTTGAGAAAGCCGGCTGTGCAGCACAGCCACCGTTTCTCCCAAACGGCTGCGAAAACGCTGAACGGTTTGTGGCGTCAAGGCAATTTCCGGCACCAGTACGATGGCGCCTTTTCCCTTAGAAAGCGCAGTTTGGATACAGCGCAAATATACCTCTGTTTTTCCGCTGCCTGTTACCCCGTGAAGTAAAAAAATCCCCTTCCCAGTCTCCATGCCTTGCAGGATTGCCTCCACTGCAGTCTCCTGCTCGCTGGTAAGGGCTTCCGGTACGCAGGAATTTGCTTCATCCTGGTGCAAAGCGCGGGGGCTTCGAAACGTTACCCGTCCGCCTTCTACCAGCACCCCTTTTTCCAGCAGCGCGGCAATGGCGCTCCGCGCCCCCGGCAAAAAGCCCGTCACATCTTCTACGGGCATTTCCATTCCCGTTTTCATAAGCAGTTGTAGCACTTCCCATTGCCGTGGCGCTTTGGGCTTGCCCGTTCGGTCCAATAGCGATTTCTTCGCTTGCTCAGTATCCAGTCCAGGCGCCAGACAAATGGTGCGGATGACTTTTTCATGAGCGCGCCCGGTCCGCACCACACTGGGCAGCATCAAGCGCAATGCGTCGATCAACAGGCAATGATAGCTCTGTTGCATCCAAATCGCCAGTTCCAGCTGCTCCGGCAATAAAATCGGATAGGGTTCCAATGCGCGGACAACGCTTTTTACCCGTTCCCCCATCCCGTCCGGCTGGGAAGAAAGCGCAATAATAAAGCCCTCCACCGGCTTGTTCCTGCGCCCAAAAGGCACCAGAACCCGTTGCCCCGGCTGGAGGGCCATTTCTTCCGGAATCGCATAGGTAAACAGGCGATCCACGTTGGAATGGGCAATGTCCACAATTACTTGCGCATACATAACGTTAACAACTCATCCAGCAGCCAATCCGCCACTTCCTGCTTACTGCGCAAACCGCTTTGGGCGCTGCTGCCGTCTTTTCTGTAAAGGGTGACAAAATTGGTATCCACCCCAAATCCTGCACCGGGAGCGGATACGTCATTGGCTGCAATAAAATCAAGATTTTTGCGGGTTAATTTATCCTGGGCATAGGCGGCCAGATTTTGAGTTTCCGCAGCAAAGCCCATCAGCACCTGGTCATTCTTTTGTTGCCCCATGCGTTGGAGGATGTCTACCGTAGGCTTGAGCTCCAACGTAAGTCCCTGTTGCTGGGAACCTGTTTTTTTAATTTTATGCTCTGCTGTTTTTGCAGGCGTAAAATCCGCAGGCGCCGCGGCCATAACGAGGGCGTCGCATTGGGGAAATTTTCCTTCCACCGCTTCCAAGAGTTGCTGGCAGGAAGTAATATCAATCCGCTCTACGCCCCGTGGGGTAGCCAGGGACACCGGGCCTGCCACCAAAGTAACCTTTGCGCCCCTTTTGGCTGCGGCATCCGCAATGGCAAAGCCCATTTTGCCGCTGGAACGGTTGGTGAGATATCTTACCGGATCCAGGCTTTCCCGGGTGGGACCTGCCGTGACCAAAATATGTTTGCCCAAAAAATCCTGTTTGGAGTAGAGTTTTTTTTCTATCGCGGCCAGGATGCTTTCTACAGGCGCAAGTCGGCCCTTTCCCACGTCACCGCAGGCCAGCAGCCCGTCATCCGGTTGGATAAACTCGCATCCTCTTTGCATTAAGATGCGTATATTCTCCTGCACCGCCGGGTGCTCCAGCATGGCTGTGTTCATGGCCGGAGCAATCATCACTGGCGCCTTTGTGGCCAAAAAGGTAGTAGAAAGCAGATCGTCCGCAATGCCATTCGCGGCTTTACCCAAAAAGTTGGCGGTTGCCGGAGCCACTAAAAACACGTCCGCTTGCTTGGCCAGTGCGATATGCTCCACCTCATATGGGGTTTCCCGGGTAAATTGATCGCAATACACAGGGGCCTTGGACAGCGTCTCCAAGGTTAATGGGGTAATAAAATGTGCGCCCGCTTCCGTCAGGATCACGCGCACATCAATATCCCGTTTTTTTAATTGGCTAACCAGCTCCGCTGCTTTGTAGGCCGCAATGGAACCGGTTACCCCCAGCACCACTGTTTTTTTCATGATTACCTCAGGTTATATTCCTCAGGGTATTTCACTTTGATGTCGTCTTCATACAGCTCTTCCACCGCAACGGACACCGGTTTGCGGTCTCCCAGCTTTTCCGGGTCGTCCAACAGCTGCCTAGCGCGCCGGGCAACCGCAGTTACCAGCATATAACGGCAACCGACTTTTTCCACCAGTTCATTGAGCGCGGGTTTGTTCATCATAAGGCTAACACTCCTCCTAATTGGTCAAAAACTGTTTAATCAAATCCTGGCTGCGGGCTACACGGCATTTTTCCGCAGCCACAATGGTTTCTATTTTATGTGCGGCTATATCCGGCTGGTCGTTTACTACAACATAATCATAATGCAGCAAACAATTCATTTCCTCTCCTGCCGTTGCAAACCGTTTTTTTACCGCTTCCGGCGTCTCCGTGCCACGGCCAACCAATCTGGACCTCAACTCTTCCATGCTGGGCGGGGCAATAAAAATCAGGATAGCATCCGGGCAAACCTGTTTTACCCGCATACCGCCCTGCACATCGATCTCCAGCAAAACATCCCGTCCCTTTTGGCGCTCCTGCCGCACATAGGCTTTGGGCGTGCCATAATAGTTCATACCAAATACCCGCATATATTCCAGGAACGCATCTTGCGCAATCATCTGCTCAAACTCCTGCTGGGTTTTGAAGAAGTAATGTACCCCTTCTATTTCCCCTGGACGCCTGGCCCTTGTTGTGGCGGAAACCGACATACACATATCCGCATTACGCGCAATAAGGATCTTATTGACCGTGCCCTTCCCTACTCCAGACGGCCCGGACACAATAATCAACTGCCCTTCCCGGCTTTGCTCCATATCCCAACTCTCCCCTTAAAGTAACAAATCTATAACCCCATCATGGGAGTTATGTTTCTTCTTCACCGCTATCCAGCCGATGCGCTACTGTTTCAGGCTGTACAGCTGATAAAATAAGGTGTCCGCTCTCCATTACAATCACCGCCCGCGTTCTGCGGCCGTATGTGGCGTCAATCAATCGCCCGCGGTCTCTGGCCTCCTGGATGATCCGCTTAATAGGCGCGCTTTCCGGACTCACAATAGCCACCAGCCGGTTTGCGGACACGATATTGCCAAAACCGATATTAATGAGTTTGATTGCCATAGCGCTCCTCCTTTTCCTTACGCCCTCGTTTGGGCGGTTTCAACAGGATGCCAGCCCAAAGCCGGCGCTTTGATTGCCCTATTCAATGTTTTGTACTTGCTCGCGGATTTTTTCTATTTCCCCTTTGCCCGCCAGCACAGCGTTGGTCAGCGCAACGTCGTTAGCCTTTGAGCCAATGGTATTAAATTCCCTGTTCATCTCCTGCACAATAAAGTCCAAACGCCTGCCGGAGGGCTCCCGGCTTTCCAGCGCCTCTTTCATGCTGGACACATGGCTTCTCAAACGCACAATCTCTTCATCAATGCTGGCCTTGTCAGCAAAGATGGCCACTTCCATTGCCAATCTCGCAGGATCCGGCGCAGCTCCATCCAACAATATGGCAATCCGCTCCTGAAGCTTTGCCTTATATTCTTCCACTACCTGGGGCGCACGCAGCGCAATCTGCTCCGTAAGCTGCTGCACCGCCTCTGCCCGGGCAAACAAATCCCGGTATAAACGTTCCCCTTCCCTGGCCCGCATGGCCTTGAGCTCTTCAATGGCGCCAAGCGCCGCCTCCCGCGCCAGGTCTGCAACTGCTTGCTGATCCTCCTGGGCCTCTACCACATCGGACACGTCAGGCAAACGAAGGGCTGCATTCAAGGTTAAGTCATCCGGCAGATGTAAGCTTTGGTTTGCCTCTCTTGCCGCCTGCACATAAGCCTGCATCAACGCCTGGTCAATCACCACCTGCCTGGCATCATTGCGCCGGTTGCGGTAATTGATATATACATCTACATGTCCGCGGGCCAGCTTTTCCCCTAATACGCTGCGGAATACATCCTCTAAAAACCCGATATGCCGGGGAATGCGCATGCCAATATCCAAATAACGGTGGTTAACGGACTTTAATTCCACAGTGATTTCCCGTCCATCCCGGGCGGCAGTGCCGCGGCCAAAACCTGTCATGCTGCTGATCAAATCCCTGTCCTCCTACATATCGTGAGATCGTACCCTTTATTATAACATATCTTTTCGGGCCTTGTCGAAATAAATCAAAATAACCGATATAATTCGTCCGCCTCCGGCGGTGCAAGCAATGCGCCGCCCTCTAATACAACCCCCGGCTCATCCGTGGCTTTACCAATTACTGCGGCCGCAATCCCCAAGTTCTGCAGCCCTGCCGCCATTGAGGCCCCATCCGGGCAGGCAATCAACATGCTGCCGCTGGAAAGCAGGCGCATCGAGTCTAGCCCCAGAATGTTGCACATAGCCAATGTCTGGGGCAGCACCGGAATTTTTTGCTGCTGCAAACGCAAACCAATTCCAGCGGTGTAGGCCATCTCCCAAGCTGCGCCATACACGCCTCCCTCTGTAATATCGTGCATAGCGGTAGCGCCGTGAGCCGCTGCATAACGGCCTTCCGGCACTACGCTTACATGCTGTGTAAGCCCTTGCAATAAAGCAATATCTCCTTCCTGCATCCGGGATAACCGTTGGGCAAAGTCTGCCGCAATCACTGCGCTGCCCTCCAGCCCCGCCCATTTGGTCATCACCAGGTCGTCTCCCGGCCGCATGCCAGGCAAACGGCCGCCTTTGGTCAGCCGGGCCAGCACAGTGGTGTTGGTAACAACCCGGGTGACCGCATCCGTTACTTCTGTATGCCCGCCTAAAATATTAACGCCTGCCTGAACTGCCGCATCCGCCAGTTCCCGTGCGATACGCGAAAGCTCCGTTTCCTCAACGGAGGGAGGCGCCAGCAATGTTACCAATAACCCTACAGGGTCCGCTCCTGCCGCCGCTGCGTCGTTGCAGTTGATGTGCACGCTAAGCCGGCCAATATGGCTGCCAGCGGAGGTAATGGGGTCAGTAGAAAGCACAGCCAGATCCCCCTGCAGATCTACTACCGCGCAATCCTCCCCCACCTTTGGCTGCGTAAGAGCCTCCGGCCGTATGGGGTGAAATTGATTGAGTATGAGCCGCTCCAGCGTATCGTTATCCAGCTTCCCCAAACGCATATTACGCCTCCTCTATCCCAGCCATTTTAAGAAAGGCTGTCTCATCCAGCACGATTATCCCCAGCTCCAGCGCTTTTGCCAATTTGCTGCCTGCGCTGTCGCCCGCTACTACATAGTCGGTTTTTTTGCTGACGCTGCCAGCGGCTTTTCCGCCCAAACGGCCAATGAGCTGCTCCGCTTCCCGCCGGCCCATAGCGCTTAGCGTTCCTGTGACCACCACAGTTTTCCCCGCGAAAGGGCTTTGTTCCGTGGTTTCCCTTTCTTCAGGCTCGGGGGAAACCCCATGGGCTAACAGAGCGTCAACCTGGGAGGCAATGGAAGGATCTGCAAAGAAGTCCACTACGCTTCCCGCCACAATCTCTCCCACGTCGTCCATCCCCACAAGCTCTTCCAAAGTTGCCTCCCGCACTCTGGGCAACACGCCAAAGCGGCGCGCCAGTTCCCTGGCTGTCTTTTCCCCCACATTGGGGATACCCAGCGCAAACAGGAAAGCGCCCAGCGGACGTTTTTTGCTAGCTTCCAGCGCATCCAGCAGGTTTTGCGCTTTTTTCCTCTGGAAGCCCGGCAACCCCATCAGCGTTTCCATTGACAATTCATATAGTTGCGGGATGGCGCTTACACCCAGCAGGTCTACCAGCACCCCCGCAGTTTTGTCCGAAAGGGTATCAATGTCCATTGCGCCCCGGGAGGCATAATGCGCGATACGCCCTACTATTTGCGGGCGGCAGGAAAGGGAATTGGTACAAAACATATGTACCCCTCTTTGCTCCACATGGGCGCCGCAGGCAGGACATCGTAAAGGCTTTTCCACCCATGCTTTTGGCCTGTCTCCCGGTACGCTGCCTAAAATTTCTGGTATCACATCGTTGCTGCGGCGGATAAACACAGTGGAGCCAATTCCAACCTGCTTGCGGCCAATATCGTCAAAATTATTCAGCGTTGCACGCCGGATGGTCGCCCCGCACAACTCTACAGGGGCCAAATGGGCCAACGGCGTCAGTTTGCCGGTTCTCCCAACTTCCCAGGTAATGTCTTCAATTATGGTAGTGGCTTCTTCTGCGGCAAATTTATAGGCCATTGCCCATCTGGGGAATTTTTCCGTATGGCCCAACGCTTCCCGGGTGCGGAAATCTCCAATTTTCACCACCATGCCGTCGATGAGAAAATCCAGCGTTTCCCGCTCCAATTCTGCTGCCTGGATTTCTTTGAGCAGCGCCGCTACATCCCTGCCCCGTTTGCAGAATTCGTTGACAGGAAAACCATTTTCCTGCAAAAAAGCCCGCATTTCCTCCTGGTTGCGCAATTCCTTTTCCTGAATAAACCCAATATTATAGCAAAAGCAGGAAAGCCGTCGTTGTGCCGTCACCTGTGGGTCCAGGTTGCGCAAGGCGCCTGCAGCTGCGTTGCGAGCATTTTTTAGAGGCTCCTGGGCAGTGCGGTTGAGTTCCTCCAGTACGCTCAGGCGCATATAGCATTCCCCCTGCACCTCCATGCGCCCGGTAAAAGGGATGGTTTGGGGCACATCCCGGATGGTTTTAATCTGGGCTAAAATCGCCTCTCCCACTACGCCGTTGCCCCGGGTAGCACCCTGCACCAGCTTACCGCCGTCATATGTTAAATTTACCGTAAGGCCGTCAAACTTGTATTCCAGCAAATAGGCGATGGGCGGCAGGCTCTCCCCGGTACGGCCCATATATTCTTCCCGCAGTTTTTCTGCCCGGGCTGCCCAATCCCTAAGGCCCTCCGGGGTACGCACTTTATCCAGGCTCCATAGCCTGGCTATGTGCCGATGCTCTGCAAAACGCTGCAACGGCGCTCCGCCTACTCTTTGGGTCGGCGAGCCTTCCAGCACGCTGCCGCTTTGCCGTTCCAGCTCCAACAGCTCGTCATAGAGGGCGTCGTACTCCGCATCGCTCACCCTTGGCGCATCCTGCTCATAATAGGCTGCAGCAAGCTCCTGCAAAAGAGCCGTCAATTCCTGTTGCCGGTTCATCTTTTAATCCTCCACTGTGATCGGCGCAAATGCGGCGGCAAACTTCTTTACACCCCTGCCGCCAAAATCGATTTGCACCACTTGGGCGGAGCCGCTCCCTTCCACCGCCAGCACGGTACCTGGGCCAAACTTGGCATGCACAACCCGTTGTCCTTCCCGAAAAGCGGCCGCTCCCGCACTGGCCGCAGGTTTCGCCACAGCGCTTTTCGCGCCTGCCATAGGCTGGTGTATGCCAAATCCACCGTGCAAAGGCGGCACATTGGTTTTGGGCTGGGTTTTCGCCGGCTGACGCACCTGCGGCGCATCCTGCCCATTTTGAGTATTCCCGCCCAACGGCCGATCGAACAGAGCGGGTGGAATTTCATCCAGAAACATGGAGGGCCGGTTCGCAGCATAATCTCCAAACAGCGCCCGCTGTTGGGCGTTTACCAGATGCAGCTCTTCCCGGGCACGGGTGATGCCTACATAGCACAGCCTGCGCTCCTCCTCCAATTGGCTGGGCTCCTGCAATGCCCTGCGGCTGGGGAACACCGTGTCCTCCATGCCGGTAATAAATACTACGGGAAATTCCAGTCCCTTGGCGCTGTGTAACGTCATCAGGGACACCTGGCCATCTCCCTGTTCCATACTGTCAATATCCGAAATCAGCGCGACATTTTCCAAGAAAGCCTGTAAGGGATCCAGATCCTCCTCTATGGCCTGCGCATCCAGGCCCCGCACAAACTCCTCCATTGCACCAATGAGTTCATTCACGTTTTCCAGGCGCGTTTCGTAGTTTTCCTTTTTATCTTCCCGCAGGTATTCCTCATAGGCAATGGCATTGAGCACCTGTGCGGTAAAATCCGGGAGCGACATGGTATCCCGCAATGCCAGCAGCTCTGCCATCTCCTGGGCAAAGCGCATCAATTTGGGCCGTACCCGACTGGAAATCCCGTCCCCAGGCTCCATCGCCGCGAGAAACAAAGGGATGCCCCGGGCCGCTGCGTCCGCTGCCAGTTCTGCCGTAGCGCTCTCTCCAAGGCCTCGTTTGGGAACGTTTAAAATACGCAACAGCGCCACGTCATCCGCAGGGTTGGCAAACAGCCGCAAATAAGCCAGAATATCTTTGATTTCCTTGCGCTCATAAAAGCGCAGCCCCCCATATACCTGGTAAGGGATGCCATAGCCCATCATAGCCGTTTCTAAAATACGGCTCTGGGCATTCATGCGATAAAGCACGGCAAAGTCGTTATATTGCCGCCCCTGCCGGATGCCGGAAAGGATGTTGCTGCATACATAGTCCGCTTCGTAGCGTTCATTGGGGGCTGTATATAACCGGATTGGCTCGCCGCCTTTTTTTTCCGTCCACAAATGTTTCCGCTTACGGCCCTGGTTATTGGCGATAACGCCATTGGCCGCATCCAATATCACGCTGGTGGAGCGGTAATTTTGCTCCAGCCGCACTACGTCTGCCCCCGGAAAATCCTTTTCAAACTCCAGGATGTTTCGGATGTCCGCTCCGCGCCAACCATAAATGCTCTGGTCATCGTCGCCTACCACGCAAATGTTCCGGTGCCCACCTGCCAGCAGCTTGACCAGCCGGTATTGGGCCATATTGGTGTCCTGATACTCGTCCACCAGAATGTACTGGAATTTGTCCTGATACCGCTGCAGGGTTTCAGGGCTTTTCTCCAGCACTTCCAGGGTTTTCAGCAGCAGATCGTCAAAATCCAGGGCATTGTTTTTTTTCAGCCGTTTTTGATATTCCTTGAACACCTGCACCAGCACGTCCGGCCCATAGCTCTCTGCGCTCAAAAACTCCTCCGGATGCAGGGAGTGATTTTTTGCATTGCTAATGCGTTCCCTGAGCAGCCGCTTAGGAAACTTTTTATCATCCAGCTTAAAGTCTTTCACAATCTGCCCAACCAGGCTCAGCTGATCGTCGCTGTCATAAATCACAAAAGAGCGGGTATAGCCCAACACTTCAATTTCCCGGCGCAAAAGCCTGGCGCAACAGGAATGAAACGTCATCACCCACATATCCGTAACGGGGCGGTTTAGCAGCTGTTCCATCCTCTCTCGCATTTCCGCGGCCGCTTTGTTGGTGAAGGTCAACGCCAGAATGTTCCAGGGCCGTATGCCATGATTTTCTATTAAATTGGCGATACGGTAGGTCAACACCCGGGTTTTGCCGCTGCCTGCCCCAGCCAGCACCAGCAGAGGACCGTCTATGTGTTGCGCTGCTTTTTTTTGTTGCGGGTTTAACGTGTTCAGATCCAGCAAAGTGTTTCTCCTTTTCGGCAAGTCGCTCCCAGGGAAATCCACGGGGCTGCGCCCCAACAGATATCCCGGCTGATTGCGCTATCCATTATTATATAATATTCCTGTGATTAGAACAAACTCAGCTGATTGCTGCGCCCCATACCCTCAAAGCATCCAGCCTCCTCCAGCGCAGCGATTACTGCGCTGTTTGCCTTGGTTTTTGCCTGAAAATCCTCAATGGAGAGAAACCGTTCCCCTCCCTGGCAACACTGGGCAATACCGATGGCCGCATTTTGCCCCACACCGCTTACTGCGGAAAAGGGTGGACGAATTGCCCCATCTTCAATCAAAAACCGCGTTGCGTGGGACTTTTGGATATCCACCGGCAACAGTTCAATCCCTCTCAGGTTCATTTCATAAACCACTTCCAATATGGTTAGCAGGTTCTTTTCCAAATTAGAGGCTTCCTTGCCTTTGTGTTCAATTTCCTTAATGCGGGAAAGCACTTTTTGCGCCCCGCCCAAAGCGTAAGCCACATCAAAGGCATCGGCCCGCACCGTGTAATATACCGCATAAAAAGCCAGGGGATAATGCACCTTATAGTACGCAATGCGGAAGCTCATCATCACATACGCCACCGCGTGCCCCCGGGGGAACATATATTTGATTTTTTTGAAGGAGTCCACAAACCACGCGGGAATGTTTTGCTGCGCCATTGCCTCTTCCATCTCCGGCGTCAGCCCTCTGCCTTTTCGCACGCTCTCCATGGTTTTAAATGAAATGGAAGGCTCACACCCATGCGCGATCAGATAGTTCATAATATCGTCGCGGGTACAAATTACCTGGGAAAGCGTGGCGGTGCCGCTGAGTACCAATGTCTCCGCGTTGCCCAGCCACACATCCGTGCCATGGGAAAGCCCGGCAATACGCACCAGTTCCTCCATGGTGGTGGGGCGGGTATCCATAAGCATCTTACGCACAAAGCTGGTGCCAAACTCCGGGATGCCCAAACTGCCCACATCGCATCCGCCCAGAGGGGTCAGGTCAATCCCCAAAGGCTCCACACTGGAATAAATCTTTTTCGTTTCCGGGTCATCCAGGGGCACCGCCCTGGGATTGAGCCCGGTGATATCCTGGAGCATCTTCAGCGCAGTAGGATCGTCATGCCCCAGAATATCCAGCTTCACCAGCCGGTCGTCCAGGGCGTGGAAATCAAAATGGGTGGTAATGGTGTTTTTTTCTTTTTGATCAGCCGGATGCTGAATGGGCGTAAATTCCATAATGTCCCGATCCGCCGGCACCACCACCATACCGCCGGGGTGCTGGCCTGTGGTGCGTTTGACGCCGGAGCAGCCTACGCATAGCCGGTCCACCTCGGCCCGGCTCACCTTTTTGCCTTTGGCTTCCAGGTATTTCATCACATAGCCATACACGGTTTTATCCTGAATGGCGCTGATGGTGCCAGCACGAAAAGCATGGCCCTCGCCAAACATTTCCTCGGTATATTTATGAGCAACCGGCTGATACTCTCCGGAAAAATTCAAATCGATATCCGGCGTCTTATCGCCCTTAAACCCCAAAAATACTTCAAAGGGGATATCGTACCCTGCTTTTTTGTAAAGCGTGCCGCAAACCGGGCAGTTCTTGTCCGGCATATCCACGCCACAGGCGTATTTTTCCCGATCCACATCAAACTCGCTGTGTTTGCAGTTGGGGCACACATAATGGGGCGGCAGGGGATTCACCTCTGTAATCCCGGCCATGGTCGCAACAAAGGATGAGCCTACTGAACCACGGGAACCTACCAGGTACCCATCGTCCAAAGATTTCTTTACCAGCTTTTGCGCCATCATATACAGCGACGCAAAGCCGTTATTGATGATGGAGTTGAGCTCCTTATCCAGGCGTTTTCGCACAACCTCGGGCACCGGATCCCCATACAGTTCCGCTGCCCCGTTTTCTGCCATGGAGCGCAAAATTTCCTCCGCGTTTTCAATGCGGGGGGCATGAGTGCCATCGGGATAGGGTTTACAGGTTTCACATAGGTCTGCAATGGCGTTGGGCGCTTGAATAACAACCTGGCGTGCAGTCTCCTCCCCCAGATAAGCAAACTCTTCCAGCATCTCATCGGTAGTTTTAAAATACAGCGGCGCTTGGTTGTCCGCATCCGAAAAGCCCATTTCATGCATCAAAATTGCCCGAAACACAGCATCTTTTGGCTCCAGAAAGTGCACATCCCCTGTAGCAGCTACCGGAATGTTCAGCTCCCGACCCAAGTCCACAATGCGGCGGTTCAGATCCCGCAGGCCCTCTTCGTCCTTCACCAGCCCCTCTCGCAATAAAAACGCGTTGTTGCCGATGGGCTGTATTTCCAAATAATCATACCAACTGGCGATCTTTTTTACGGTTTCTTCGTCTTTGCCTTCCAAGATCGCCCGAAACAGTTCTCCCTGTTCGCAGGCGGAACCTAAAATTAACCCCTCCCGGTGCAGCGACAACAAGCTGCGGGGAATTTGGGGCCGGGTGTGGAAAAAATCCAGATGGGCGTAACTCACCAACCGGTATAAATTCATCATACCTGTTTGGTTTTTCGCTAAAATCACAATATGGTTGGTTTTATAGCGCCGTTTTTTTCCCTCCTGGCGTTCTTCTTCCTGCCGGGTTACGGCAGGCACAGTGGCAACGCCACGCTGTCGGATGCGTTCGAGCAGCTTTAGCAGCACTTGTGCTGTGGCCTCCGCATCGTCCACAGCCCTGTGATGGTTTTCCAGGGAAATGCCCAATTCCTCGCAGACTGTGTTTAGCTTATGATTTTTGCTCCCCCGCAGCAAATAGCGGGCCAGCATCAATGTATCCACATAGGGCTCGGAAAATGCAATGCCGTACCGCGCTCCATGGGAACGCACAAACCCTACGTCAAAGGCGGCGTTATGCGCTGCCAGGATGCACCCTTCTTCGCAGAACGCCCGGAAATCCGCCAACGCCTCCCGGGCTGCAGGCGCGCCTTGCACCATGGAATTATCAATGCCCGTGAGTTGTATGATGTTGGGCGGAATAGGCCCGCCGGGATCCACAAATGTGCCAAAGCGCTCCACCACTTGGCCGTTGCATAGCTTTACCGCCCCAATCTCGATGATAGAGGTGTTTTCCGGCTTCAGTCCGGTGGTTTCCAGATCGAATACCACATAAGTTTGGCCATCCATGGGCAAAAGCTCCGTATCCGGCCGTAAATAGCCTTCTACGCCGAATAGGGGTTTAATCCCCGCCTTTTTGCAAGCTTTGGTAGCCTCGGGGAATGCCTGCACCACGCCATGGTCGGTAATAGCAATGGCCTTATGGCCCCACCGGGCTGCAGTTTCTACCGCTTCTTTCACCTTGGTCAGCCCATCCATGGTGGACATCTGGGTATGCAGGTGCAACTCCACCCGTTTCTCCCCGGGCGCTATATCCTCCCTGTGCTGGGCAGGATACCGGTTAACGTCTACAGGATAGATGGTCAGCTCTCCGGTAAACTGATCCGGCCGGCAATCCCCCCGCACCCGCAAACGGTCCCCTTCCTTCTTGCAGGTTTCCAGCCTGGATAGCAGCTTCTCTCCCCGGGCTGCATCTAAAAAGGTTTTGCATTGTATGGTATTGGTGTAGTCCGTAACAGAAAAAAGCAGCAAGTGCTTGTCCGACCCGCCGGAAAGCTTTTTCAGCTCCATCTCGGTCAGCACACCTTCCACGGTTACCCGCCCCGAGTCCTCCCGCAGGCTGTCCATTTCGGACATAGCGCTCTTCTTGATTTCTTTGCCAATCAACACATCGCCAGCAACCGGCTTACCGGCCGCGCTGCCCGATAAAGGCGTTTTTACCTGCGCAATGTCTGAGGCTCTTGTCTGGGACGCGGCAACCCCTTCCCCTTCCTGGGCGATACCGGGCAAGTCAAACTCCACTTCCACCTGATACGCTTGAAACGTTCCGCTCAAGAGGCTTTTAATCTGCTGCCGTCTCTCTTGCGGCAATGGCACAGGAGCAGAGAGCAGGATGTGCAAGCCTTTTCCCTGCTGTTTCAAAGTAGCCCGTTGTAGCTGAAGGCAAGCGGCCCAATCGCCTGCCTGCCGTAAAATATTTTGAAATTCCGGTTGCAATGTATTCGTTTCCTCCCCAACCAGCCTCCATCGCCCTTCCGCGTTGGAGATGCATAGCCTGCTCTATGCTTGCGCCGGTTGCCCGCTCCCCGGCCCAAGCTGCGTAAACCGCAAAATTCTACATAGCGTTTCTAGCATTTCTTGAAAATCAATTGCATGACACTAGGATACCGTTTCGCATGCCCGGGCCATAACAATGAGCCGCTCCAGCATATCCTGGGCGGGGCCGGCCCCTATCTGCTCCCCTTTTTGAAACAATACGGCATTGCCGCTTTTCCCAAAAGCGATGCCCATATCCGCTTCTTTCGCTTCGCCTGGCCCATTTACCGCGCATCCCATTACTGCAATTTTCAAATATCCCTGAAACCCCTGCAAACGGGACTGCACGTTGCAAACCGCAGCCTGCAAATCCGTGCCGCAACGGCCGCAAGTGGGGCAACTAACGATTTCCACTCCCGACCTTCTCAGCCCTGCCGCCTGCAAAATCGCACTTGCTGCATGCACCTCCTGCACCGGATCTCCCGTCAACGAAACCCGAAGGGTATCGCCAATGCCATCCAGCAGCAGCGCTCCCAGGCCCATGGCGGATTTCACCACCGCCAATTCTCCCATACCAGCTTCCGTTACCCCAATATGGAGCGGGTAATCTACCCGGGCTGCCATCATCCGGTAAGCTGTCACCGTATCCGGTACGTTAGAGGCCTTAAGCGAAATGACGATATCATAAAATCCTTCATTTTCCAAAATGGCAATATGCTTCAACGCGCTTTCCACCATAGCCTGCGGCGTAGGCCCGCCATATTCCGCCAGCAGCGTTTTTTCCAACGAGCCGCCGTTAACTCCAATCCGAATGGGGACACTATGCGCTTTGGCGCAGGCGGTCAGTTCCCGCACCTTTTGCACGCTGCCAATGTTGCCGGGATTAAACCGCAGCTTATCCACCCCATGCTCTATCGCGGCAATCGCCAAGCGGTAATCAAAATGAATATCTGCCACCAGAGGAATATGGATACGGCTTCGTATTCCTTCCACTGCCTTGGCGCATTCCATATCATACACGGAAACCCGGGCAATCTCACAGCCCGCGGCCTCCAGCTGCAAAATCTGTTCTGTTGTTGCAGCCACGTCACGGGTATCCGTATTGGTCATAGATTGGATACTTACCGGCGCGCCGCCGCCAATGGCCACAGGCCCGGCATGAACCTGCCGCGTCACCTTTCTCGCCATATTAACCGCCTCCCAGCAGCCTAGCAATATCCTGATAGGTAAGCAAAATAATCAACCCAAAGAGCAGGACCAATCCCACAAAATGCACCATTCCCTCTTTTTCAGGCGCAATGGGCTTCCTGCGCACGCCCTCAATTGCTAAAAATACCAACCGCCCTCCATCCAGCGCAGGGAAGGGCAACAGGTTTAAAATGCCCAGGTTGACGCTGATGAGCACCGCCAGCTGTAGCACCACCTCAAATCCCATGCGTACGGCAGAGCCGATCACGGTAATGGTACCCACCGGGCCAGCCACATCCCCAGGCTGCACCCCTTTGGTGAAAATCCCTCCTAAAAAGCCAAACATCTCGCGGATTAGAGCTCCTACAAAAGCAAAGGATCCTCCGATTGCTTCAAAAAAGCCATAAGGTCTGCGCGCTGCCCGAATATTCACTCCCAGCATGTTATAGCCGGCCTCTTCATTAAAAACATCCCGTACCAACAGATCCAGCTTTTCCCCATTGCGTTCCACGGTAATTACCGTGTCCGGCGTTTGTATGGCGCGGATTTTAGCGATGGAGTCGTTATAATATTCAATACGCTGGCCATCCACGGCATACAGGATATCCCCCGGCAGCATTCCCGCCTGTTCAGCCGGAGTCTCTTCAGCGGAATACCCATCCACCTGAGCTACGATTGCTCCATACGCCATCAGCGAAGTCGCAGCGAAGAGCAATGCGAATATCAGGTTCATAACAGGCCCTGCCGCTACCACTAAAATTCGTTTCCATACCTTCTGGGCATGAAAACTCTCGCTGTCCTTCACGCCTTCATCTTCGCCATAAAACCGGCACATGCCGCCAATGGGAAAGGCGCGCACGCTATAAAGAATGCCCTTTCGCTCCTTGCCCCAAAGCTTAGGACCCATGCCTACGGCAAACTCCACCACACGGAAGCCCAGCAGCCGCGCCACCCCAAAGTGGCCCAGTTCATGGACAATTACAAAGAAGCTCAGCAGCAATAACGCTGCAATAATGGATAGCACATTGGAAAATAGCTGTTGCAAGGGCTTCTTCCTTTCTCAACTCACCAGTTTCGCCACATAGGCCTTTGCCCAGGCGTCTGCTTGCTTAACATCTGCCAAGGAGCAAATATCCCCTGTGGGCGCTTGGGCCATCGCCCGCTCTACTGCCTTATGGATACCCAAAAAGTCCAGTTTTCTCTCCAAAAACAATCCTACCGCCGCCTCGTTGGCGCCGTTATATACGGTTGGCAGTGTTCCGCCCCTTTCCAGCGCCTCATAGGCCAAATCCACTGCCTGGCGCAAATGGGCGGGCAAAGGCAAAAACGTCAGCGGCCCGGCATCCAATAAAGAAAGCCGCTTACAGGGGCCCGGCACACGGGCAGGATATGTCAGCGCATATTGGATCGCCAGGCGCATATCTGGCGCCGCCATCTGCGCCATCACCGTCCCATCCTGATATTCTACCATAGAGTGTACGATAGATTGTGGATGAACCAGTACTTGAATGTGTTCTTTTTTCAAATCAAAAAGGTAAGCTGCCTCCATCACTTCCAGCCCCTTATTGAAAAGGGTTGCGCTGTCGATGGTAATTTTACGCCCCATATTCCATGTGGGATGTTTCAGCGCTTTTTCCGGGGTTACATTCTGCAATTCTTTTAGAGAACAATCCCGAAACGGTCCCCCGGATGCCGCGAGAAGAATGCTTTTTACCTCTTTTTTCGCTCCGTTTTGCAGGCATTGAAAAATAGCGGATTGTTCACTGTCCACAGGCAAAATCCGCCCTGCGCCCGGCTGCGCCAGCGCCGCCTTCACCAATGGATTGCCGCATACAATGCTCTCCTTATTGGCCAGAGCCACTGTTTTTCCCGCCCCAAGCGCGTGCAGCAGGGGTGGCAGCGCGGCAACGCCGGAAATCCCCATTACAACCACGTCCACTTCCGGCAACGAAGCCAATTGGCAGATCGCTTCCTGCCCCTGCCAAACGGCCACCTGCGGCAACGCATCCTTCAGCGCTTTATAAGCTGTTTGTTCCCCCATTGCAATGATCCGGGGATGAAACCGTGCAGCCTGCTGCAAAGCAAGTTGGGCGTTTTTTCCGGCGGCGATGCCCGCCAGGTGATATCGTTCCGGCGCGGCTTCTATTACCTCCAAAGCCTGTTTGCCAATGGAACCCGTGCTTCCCAACACCACTACCCGCTTTGTCTGCACATCCATATCCAATCCAGCCTTATTTCCCATTTATTCCTTCCAACCTGTTTCAGGAGATCCCGCTTCTTATTTTGCCATAAAGTAAAAATACGTGAACAACGCCGGCGCACAAAACAGCACGCTGTCCAGCCGGTCCATAATCCCTCCATGGCCTGGAAAAATAGAGCCATAGTCTTTTACCCCTGCCCAACGCTTGATCAACGATGCAAACAGGTCTCCTACCTGCCCCAGCAAACCGCATATGGCGCCTAATATAAGCAGGGCTTCCAACGGCACATTTCCTCCCCAATATCCCTGCAGCCAAAACACCAGTGCTCCACCCAGAATGCCGCCAAACAGGGACGCTATGCCGCCTTCCACGGTCTTCTTAGGGCTAATGGCAGGGCAAAGCTTATGCTTGCCAAAGAAAGAGCCGATAAAGTATGCCAGAGTATCCCCTACCAGGGGCCCTGCAAATGCCATGAACAACGCAGTAACGCCGATGTTTCTGGGAAAAGCCCCCCCTAATAACATCAATACGGTAAACAGAGGCAGTGGATATAAAAACAGAATTAATCCTCCAAAACAATCCTCTGTGGTACGCTTCTCGTTAAACAGCCGCTCCACCACCACAGCCGTAAAGCAAACAAAGCCCAGCACTGCCAAAGGGGCAGCGCTGCATAGATAAAAATGCAGCACGCAGTAGGATGCCCCAAATGCATAAGCAGGCAACAACCAGGGATGTATCCCCCTGGTTCGCAGCACCACGCCCATTTCATGCACGGCAAGCAATGCCGCCAGGGTAAACACTGCAACCTGCATCCAGCCCCCCAGGTACAATACTCCCGCTAACAAAGCGGTTAGTGCCAGCCCCACGATAATTCGCGTTTTCATACTCCTTTTCCCATCCCTTGCGTTTTTGCCTCGGCATAACGGCAATTATAGTCCGCCATACCGGCGGGAACGGTGTTCATACTCCTGCAGCGCTTGGATATAGCATGCGTCGGAGAAGTCCGGCCAGTACTCCGGAACAAAAATCAACTCTGCATAGGAAGCCTGATACATCAAAAAATTAGACAGCCGCTGTTCGCCGCTGGTGCGAATCACCAGGTCCAGCGCTGGCAAGCCCTTGGTATACAGCCGGTCCTCCAAATCGCCAAAGCCAATCTGGTCTGGAATAACGCGCCCCTCCAGGGCATCCTGCGCCAACTGCCTGGCTGCCCGCAGCAACTCTGCCTGGCTGCCATAGTTAAGGGCAATATTCAGCTTTAGCCCTGTATTGTCTTGGGTACACGCCTGCGCCTTGTCGATTGCCGCCACCACAGCAGGCGGAAATTTTGTATAATCCCCCAGCACGCGAATGCATACCTGGTTTTCATGCAATTCCTGAATTTCTTTATTAAAATATTCCACCAGCAAGCTGCAAAGTACCCCAACCTCTTCTTGGGGCCGCTTCCAGTTCTCTGTAGAAAAGGCGTAAAGGGACAACGCGCCAATCCCCATATCGGAGCTAAGACGTATAATCCCCCTTAGCCGGTCCACGCCTGCCCGGTGCCCAAGCGACCGGGGCAGGCCGCGTTTTTGCGCCCACCTGCCGTTGCCATCCATAATGATGCCTACATGCGCAGGAAGCGCCTCTTCCCGTAACCCCAATTGCGAAAACTGCTCTGCAGTCAATCGTTTCATTCATCAATCCTCATTGCGCGATGAGGGCGAGGGTTAATAGCCCCCGCCCCCGTTTTACTCCAGATGCAGCGCCGTACAAAAGGTAGCCCATGTCAACTCTACCCGGGGCACGCCATCTTCACCCGCAGGCAACTCCCTTTGGCGTACCACACGGCGCTCGTTGCCGTCGACCCCTTTTCGGCTGCTTACTTCCCCCAACGTTACCTGATAACCGGCCGCCTGCAAGCAGGCCATTGCACGGTCAAGCTCAAATCCCAGGACGTGAATCAAACTTCCAGGATCTCCTTTTCCTTATCGGCAATAATCCGGTCAATTTCCTTGATCACATCATCCGTCTGCTTCTGGATCTTTTCCTCCAGCTGCTTCTGGTCATCTTCCGTAATCTCGCTGGCTTTAAGCTGCTTTTTAACCTGCTCATTGCAGTCGCGGCGAATAGAGCGGATCGCAACCTTGCTCTCCTCTCCCTTTTTCCGTACTACCTTTACCAGCTCTTTACGGCGTTCTTCCGTCAGTTCCGGGAATACCAGGCGAATTACCTTGCCATCGTTGGTGGGGTTGATGCCAACGTCCGATTTCTGAATAGCCTTTTCCACCAGCGGCAGCGCCTTCTGGTCCCACACGGAAATAACCAATAACCGGGGTTCCGGTGAAGAAATATTGCCCATTTGGTTAATGGGCGTGGGGGTGCCATAATAGTCCACCATCACCCGGTCCAGCACCTGTGCGTTGGCCCGGCCCGCGCGCAGGCTGGAAAGCTCCTGTTTCAACACGGAAACGGTTTTCCCCATTTTATCTTTTGCAACATCCATAACCTCTGCCATGATGGTAACCCTCCTTGTCAAATCCTTATGCTTATTTTATTCTACCGGAAAATCTTCGGGCTTACAAGAGGAAAGCGGACAATCCATTTCAGCAAGTGATCAAGGTGCCCAGTTCTTCTCCCTGCACCGCCCGCACAATGCTGTTTTCCTCTTTTAACCCAAAGGCCAAAATAGGAATGTTTTGTTCCCTGCACAGTGTAATCGCAGTCAAGTCCGTGGCTTTGAGATTTTGCTCGATTACTTGCTGGTAGGTCAGGCGGGCATACCGCACCGCTCTTGGATCCACATGCGGATCTGCTGAATAAATCGCATCTATATTTTTTGCCAACAGCAGCACATCCGCGCCAATCTCCGCCGCACGCAAGGCTGCCGCAGTATCCGTGCTGAAGAAGGGATGCCCGCTGCCGCAGGCAAACAGCACAACATGCCCCTGGCTAAGCTTTTCTTCCGCTTCTCTTGCGGTATAGCAGTCGCAAAACCGGTGCATTTCTACTGCAGAAAGCACAGTACAAGGCACACCCATACGGCTTAGGGTATCCTGCATGGCAATGGAATTGATGGTAGTGGCCAACATCCCCATGTGATCGGCCCGGTTACGGTCCATCTCACCGGAAGAACGGCCCCGCCAAATATTTCCGCCGCCCAGCACAACCCCCATCTGCACGCCTAACGCAGCTGCCTTCTTCAATTCCTGCGCTGTT
Source organism: Bacillota bacterium (assembly GCA_023451115.1). GTDB lineage: Bacteria > Bacillota > Clostridia > Christensenellales > CAG-138 > JAEXFV01. The sequence goes on along the minus strand of JAEXFV010000133.1, from coordinate 9,683 downwards.
TTTTCGATGATTGAAAAATCCAACGGTTCACCCGGGGAGGAGAGCGCCTCTCCGCTTAGCTTAAGCAATACGCGTTGATACATGGTTTTCCCTCCAAAAAAAGAAGCACGCCAAATCAGCGTGCTTCTCCTTTTTCTTACTTCATTTGGCCCATAACTTCTTCGGCAAAGTTATCTTCCCGCTTTTGCAGGCCTTCGCCCATCTCATAACGTACAAAGCTGAGAACCTGGAAGGCACCGTTGATCATTTGTGCAACGCTCTTGTCTGTATCCTTGACAAAGGGCTGCTCCAGCAAGCAAACTTCCTTATAGTACTTCTCGATACGGCCGTTGACCATCTTTTCAATGATCGCATCGGGCTTGGGCTTGGGCTCGCTCTTGGCCTGAACACGAAGGATTTCCTTCTCATGCTCGATTTCGTCCTGCGGCACTTCTTCCTTACGGAGATAAGCCGGTTTTGCCGCAGCAATCTGCATCGCCACATCATGCAGCACAGCCTTGTCCGCCTCGGCGTCTACCTGCACCAGCACGCCAATCTTACCGCCCATGTGGATGTAGCAGTCTACAAAGCCTTCCAAACGCGTAAAGCGGCGCACGCTGATTTTTTCTCCGATCTTCGCGGTGGCGTTGAGCAGCACTTCGGAGACCTTAACCCCAGCTTCCTTAATGCTTTCCTGGGCCAGCAGCTCATCCACATCCGCCGGATTCTTCTTGGCAATCTGCTCCGCAATGTCCACTACAAACGCTTTGAACGCGTCTGTCTTGGCAACAAAGTCGGTTTCACAGTTTACTTCCACCAGTACGCCAACCTTGCAGGCGTCGCAAATGTAGCTGCCAACAATACCTTCCGCAGCAATGCGTCCAGCCTTTTTTACAGCCTTTGCAATGCCCTTTTCCCGCAGATAGTCTTTGGCCTTTTCCATATCGCCATCGCATTCTACCAGGGCTTTTTTACAATCCATCATGCCCGCGCCGGTCAACTCGCGCAGCTCCATGACATCTTTTGCAGTAAAGTTTGCCATATTCAATCTCCTTTTCTATAAAACTCTGTGCCCAATTTACGCCTGTTCCTGGGCTTCTTCTTCCGCTTCTTCGTCGCTCATCTGCTCACCCTGATGGCCTTCGAGCACCGCGTCCGCCATTTTGGAAGCGATCAGCTTCACCGCACGGATGGCGTCGTCATTGCCAGGGATTACATAATCCGCTTCATCGGGATCGCAGTTAGTATCTACAATGGCTACAATGGGGATACCCAGGGTACGGGCTTCCTGCACAGCGATATGCTCTTTGCGGGGATCCACGATGAAGAGCGCGCCAGGCAGCTTCTTCATATCCTTGATGCCGCCCAGGTTCTTTTCCAGCTTTTCACGCTCCGCGTTGAGCTTGATAACCTCTTTCTTGGGCAGCAGTTCAAACTGGCCATTTTCTTCCATCTGCTCAATCTTGCGCAGCTTGGCGATACGGCCCTGGATGGTTTTAAAGTTGGTGAGCATGCCGCCCAGCCAACGCTGGTTCACAAAGAACATCTCACAACGCTTGGCTTCCTGCTCAATGGACTCCTGCGCCTGCTTCTTGGTGCCTACAAACAGCACGCTCTCGCCATTCTGGGCCAGGTCACGGATGAAATAATAGGCTTCTTCAATCTTCTTAACGGTTTTCTGCAGGTCGATGATGTAGATACCGTTACGCTCGGTGAAGATGTATTCCTTCATCTTGGGGTTCCAACGGCGGGTCTGATGGCCGAAGTGTACACCGGCCTCCAACAATTGTTTCATGGAAATGACGGACATAGGTAATATTCCTCCTTCGTTTTTTTCCTCCCCTCGCTTCTGTTCCGGGAAATCCCGCTGAAGCGGGCAACGAACCGGGAATCCACGAGGGTGCGTCATACCTTGGGCATTATAACATAGCGAAAGGCCCCATTGCAAGGCCGTTTATAAAGAAAAAGCCGGGTATTTTGCCTTACCCGGCTTTTTCTTCAGCCCATAATCGTATGCCCGATATGGCTGACCGCGCGCCTGGTGCAGCGCACTGCACGCCTGCCGTCACGCATCATACGCCGGGGAACGTCAGGATACATGCTGTTAATCGCGGCTGTGGCCATCGCCATGCCGGCGAGTACGCCCAAGCCAATGCCCAATGTCAAACTCCGCATTGCATTCACTCCTTTCCGCCTCAAATCCATCTATGTAAAGGCAGCACATCCAGGCCGCCGAATAACCATAGTATGGATTGCAGCATAACCCCTTATGAATACAGATAATGACAAAGGTGGCAAAGGTCGACGGCAACGCATTTTAAAAAAATTTTGATGGGGTGAAACAAAAGGGACAATTCTTTTAAAATAATTGTCCCCACACTGATGGAAAAGCAAGATGCCATAGAAAAACCGGGCACACATTTCCTTAATTTTCCTTCTTTTTGCGATAATCTTCAATGGCCGCCTTTACGGCTTCTTCCGCCAGCACGGAACAGTGAATTTTTTGGGGCGGCAGCCCCTCCAATGCCTCTACCACCGCTGCATTGGAAAGCTTGAGCGCTTCCTCCACGGTTTTCCCCTTGATCATCTCCGTAGCCATGGAGGAAGTTGCAATGGCCGCACCGCAACCAAAGGTTTTGAAGCTCACGTCTTCAATCACACCGTCATCGTTTACCTTGATAAACATCTGCATAATATCGCCGCACTTAGCGTTGCCAACAGTACCTACCCCATTGGCCTCCGCCAGTTCTCCTACATTGCGGGGATGCTGAAAATGATCCAGTACTTTTTCCGTATACATAATTTTCCCTCACTTATTTCGCATGGTATAGGGGCGACATCGCTCTAAGCCGCTCCACAATGCCGGGCAACACGTCCAGCACATAATCTACTTCTTCCGGGGTGGTAAAATCGCTTAATGTCAGCCTAAGGGAGCCGTGGGCAATTTCATGGGGCAGCCCCATCGCCAGCAGCACATGGGAAGGATCCAGCGAACCGGAGGTGCAGGCAGAACCGCTGGATGCGGCAATCCCATTGAGATCCAGCATCAACAGCATGCTCTCCCCTTCAATGTAACGGATGCTGAAGTTTACGTTGCCCGGCAGCCGCTTGGTGGGGTGGCCGTTCAGCTTGACCTCGGGAATGCGCTCCTGAATGCCGGCGATGAGCCGGTCCCGCAGTGCTTGTACTTTTAAGCAATCCTCTTCCATGGTAGCAGTGGCTAGTTCCATCGCTTTCCCCATGCCTACAATACCCGGCACGTTTTCCGTACCAGCACGGCGTTTTTTCTCCTGACCGCCGCCCAGCACAAATGCGGGGATTTTCACGCCCTTGCGGATGTACATGGCGCCAACACCCTTGGGCCCATGGAACTTATGGGCGGAAAGGGATAAAAAGTCAATGTGCATCTTTTTTACGTCGATGGGCACATGGCACACTGCCTGTACCGCATCCGTGTGAAACAGCACGCCCGCTTCTTTGCATACAGCGCCGATTTCCTCAATGGGCATGATGGTACCAACCTCGTTGTTGGCAAACATCACGCTCACCAAAATGGTTTCCGGACGGATGGCTGCTTTGACCTGTTCCGCGCTCACCATGCCAAATTCATCCACAGGCAGGTACGTAACCTGACAACCCGCTTCTTTCTCCAGCGCCTCGCAGGTATGCAGAATTGCATGATGCTCCACCGCCGTGGTAATGATGTGATTTCCCTTTTTCTGATATTGTTTTGCAACGCCGCGCAATATGGCGTTATCCCCTTCGCTGCCGCCGCCGGTAAATATGATTTCGCTTTCCTCCGCACCCAGCGCCTTGGCCACTTGAGCACGGGCAAGATCCAGCCCGGCATGGGCTTCCCGCGCAAACGCGTGCAGGCTGGAGGGGTTGCCATAATGCTCGGTAAAATAGGGCAACATCGCTTGCACAACCTCAGGCTTTACCGCTGTGGTAGCCGCATTGTCAAGATAAACTTTCATCATGGTTCATCCGCCTTTTCTGTTTGATGTAATCCTCCGCCATATCCTTGACGGTAGTCTCGTCCAGTACGCCGTTAATTCTGTTTTGCAGTTTTAACCAGAGCGGGCGCGCCGAACAGGTGCATGCGTTTTCGCACCCTGTTGCTTCATATCCTACACAGTCCACCAGAGAGGTTGTCCCTTCCAGCGCCGTGAGCACCTGACGCACGGTAATGAGTTCCGGGCTACGGGAAAGAACATATCCCCCCTGCACCCCCCGCACGGAGGATATCAACCCCGCTTTTCGCAGCGATGCAATGAGCTGCTCCAGATAAGCCAGGGAAATTCCCTGCTGCGCTGCCAGGGTTGCGGCACTTACCGGGCCGTTTCCATACTCTACGGCCAGGTCCACCATGGCCTTGATCCCATAACGCGCTTTCGTGGATAACTTCATGCCAGCTCCCCTCCTCATTTTAATTCCAACTGATTTGGTTGGATTTTCTGCTTTTACTGTACCATACCTCTGGACATGGGTCAATAGAATTCCAAGTAAATTACTTGGAATTTAAAATATATTTTGCAAAGCCTGCTACAAACATGCACATTTTTTGATCTTCTTTTTATGGAAATAAAACCAAATGGCGCTGAATAGCAATTGTTCCCAATATCCATTTGTGATAAAATAAACATATCGTCCTCTTGGATGGATGGGGATGAAAATCTAAGGAGAAAGTGGGTTGTATTCGAATGAAAAAGCGTTTCCTGTGCCTGTTTCTTGCATTGGTAATGGCGCTGGCTCTGGTGCCTTCCGCTTTGGCTGTTGAAGCGGAAGAGAAAACGGTTGAAATTACGATCCTACACACCAACGACATTCACTCCAATTACGCCGAATCTGCCAATGACGGCATGATCGGAATGGCAAAAATCGCAGGCTATAGCAAGCAGCTAAAAGCGCAAAGCAAAAATGTGCTGCTGCTAGATGCCGGCGACAACATGCACGGCACCCTGCTTACCACCCTTTATAAAGGGACTACCGCTCCCGGCGTCCTCAATGCAGTAGGGTATGATTACGTGACCCTGGGCAACCATGAGTTTGATTATGGCGCCAACCAGTACAAAAAGCTGACGCAAATGCTCAAGGCGGAAACCCTGGTAGCCAATATTGTAAAAGAAGGCACTGGCATTCCCGTGTTTGATATGAGCGTTATCCGGGACTTTGACGGCGTAAAGGTTGGCATATTCGGCCTTAATACCCCGGAAACCAAGGTCAAGGCTCACCCTGATAATACCAAGGGCATTGACATCCTGGATCCTTCTCTGGTGGCGGCCCAAATGGTAAAGGAGCTAAAAGCAAAGGGCGCGGATTATATTATCTGCCTGGCGCATTTGGGAATTGACGAGGAGAGCGAAGGCGTACGCTCCATCGATGTGGCCAAGAAGGTAAAAGGGATTGACCTGATTGTAGACGGCCACAGCCACAGCGTGTTGGACGGCGGGATGAAGGTTGGAAATACGCTCATCGTATCTGCCGGCGAAAAGGGAAAATATCTGGGGCAGGTTACCATTACGGTAACGGATGGCGCGATCACTACCAATGCAAAGTTGCTCAACTATGAAGCCGCAAAAGCGTTCCCGGAAGATGCAAAAACAAAGAAGCTGGTAGATCGTTTGGTGGCCAAGAAAGAGAAAGCCACCAATAAAGTGATCGGCTATACCGACGTATTACTGGACGGGGAGCGGGAGCATGTCCGCGCGGGAGAAAGCAATTTGGCCCGTTTTGCAACGGATGTGTTCCGCACCGTCACAGGCGCTGACGTAGCTTTCACCAACGGCGGCGGAATCCGTGCCAGCATTCAGGCCGGCAATATCACCATCGGCGATGTTTATACGGTATTCCCCTTCGGCAACTCCCTCACCGTGAAGGAAGTTACCGGCGCACAGCTGGAAGAAGCGTTGGCTTTTGGCCTTTCCTCCTTCCCCACTGCTGCAGGAGCTATGCCTCAGGTGTCCGGCATGACCTATAAGATCAAGGCTACCGGTGGCAAGCCCTATGACATCATGGTAGGCGGCGAACCTCTGGAAGCGGCTAAGAAATACACGCTGGTCACCAACGACTTTATGGCGGCCGGCGGCGATGGTTACACGATGTTTGGCGCTGCTCCTACCGTAGCATTCTTCGGGGGCATGGAAGAGGTTCTGATCAACTACATTAAAGAAAACGGCGTAGTGTTCGATGATACCCCGCGCCTCAATGTGGTAGAATAACCGTTGAAAAATAAAAGGTGGTCAAAGCGTGGACTTTGACATCGTTCCCTTTTCAAGTCGCTGAATCCTAAGGGATTCGGGGAACAACAAAAAATATCCTGCCCAACATAAAAACATCGGGCAGGATATTTTTATTGCCATTGGTCATACAGCAAATCGGAATTTATCTCATACATGCATTTATAAATTTCATTGGGACATCCATACGTTCTGCAACCTGTTCCGGTGTCATTCCGCCATCTAAAAAGCGCCTGCAAACCACTTTCATATTTTCCCCAACTTCGATAATATGCTTGTCCGGATCATAAAAGCGAACTACACGCTGCCCCCATGCATGTTCCATGACAGGGTGGACATATTGAATATCCCACTCTTTTAGCTTACTTGCAAATTTGTCAAAATCATCTTCTTCAAAATAAACTTCAAAGCTGTTACTGCCAAAGGAAATTTCAGTTGTACCGATAAAGTCCTTGTATGTTTCAGCTGTCTGCAAAGCCAAACCACCAGTTAACGTTTTGTTTGCACCAAAATCCATGATCACGTGAAGCCCCAGAACTGTCTTATAGAATTCAACCGCCTTATCCATATCGGTTACAACCAACATAGGATTTTTAAATTTCATTTTCAATATCTCCGCAATTTCTTATTTACCGTTGCTTTGCTGGTAGTATATCCCACAAAAGAGAACCATACAAGGGCGCATTCCTGCACCCCTTTTGGGGTGCCATGTATCAAAATTGGCAGCAAATAGTTTACCTGCCGCCAAAACTGTTTTGCCCGCATAAGGGGACTATGCTTTAAAACACTTCCAGATGCTCCAATAAAATCTTCAGGCCAATAGCGATTAATATCATGCCTCCCGCCACTTCCGCCTTGGATTTATATTTCACTCCAAACACATTCCCAATTTTTACGCCTGCTATGGAAAGCAGGAAGGTAATCAATCCAATCAAGCAAACTGCGGGCAAAATATCCACCTGCAAAAATGCCAGCGATACGCCCACCGCCAAAGCATCAATGCTGGTAGCCACAGCCAGCACCAACATCACCCGGCATCGCAAATCTGCCTGGCCGCATTCACACGCCTCCTCTTCCTTTTTGTCAAAGGCTTCTTTTATCATACGCAAGCCTAAAAATACCAGCAGCCCAAAGGCAATCCAATGGTCATAATCCGTAATATACCCTGCAAACTGCCTTCCCAGCAGATACCCAATTAAAGGCATACCAGCTTGAAACAGCCCAATATACAAACCCACCAGGCATGCATTTTTCAGCGTAGCCCTGCGCATGCCAAGCCCCTTGCATATGGCCACAGCAAACGCATCCATGGATAAACCTACCGACAGGATAAATAGTTCCAGCAAACTCATTCCATAACCTCCGGCCTCATTGGGGTATATAAAACATATTGATAAAAAAAGAGACGATCCACGGCAAAACGCCGCGGATCAGTCTCATCATTTCAAGCAAAGCCAGGCAGGGAACTGCCAGTATGTTGACCATGCTGCGGGTATCTATGCAGCCCGCCGACTACTCCCTCATCCACTTTCGTCATCATAGCAAAAATCCAACTTGCTGTCAATGAAAATACAGCCAATCCGCCCATATATCCTATGTAACAAAATCTCTATTTATCAATATCAATTACTGTCCGGCTTTTGGCTTACGCATGGTAAGGGAAATCCGTTTTTTCTGCTGGTCCACTTCCTGCACCCATACCGTCACCACATCTCCAACTTTTACGGCTTGAGCAGGATGGGAAATCCGCCGTTCTCCCAATTGGGAGATATGCACTAACCCATCCCGATGGACGCCAATATCCACAAATGCTCCAAAGTCCGTTACATTGCGTACCGTTCCTTTTAACTCCATACCCACAAGCAGGTCCTTCATTTCCAGCACATCCGTTCGCAGCAATGGCTGTGGCAGCTCATCTCGGGGATCGCGCCCTGGCTTTTGCAGTTCACGTATCATATCCCGCAGGGTTGGCGCACCCACGTTCAACTCCCTTGCCAGTGTCCGGCTGCCAACCTCGCCTACACGCACACCCAACTCCGCCAGCTTGCCGGCACGCACATCGTCTGCAGTAAATCCAAATCGCTGCAGCAGCGCCTGGGCAATGCCATAGCTTTCCGGGTGTACGCCAGTATAATCCAAAGGATTCTTCCCTTGGGCAATGCGCAGGAAGCCTGCACATTGTTCAAACGCCTTAGGACCTAATTTGGGCACCTTTTTTAACTGCGCCCGGTCGGTAAAGGGACCGTTATCTTTCCGGTATTGTATAATATTTTGGGCCACCTGCCGGTTAATCCCTGCAACATAGCATAAAAGCTGCACGCTCGCGCTGTTCAGGTCTACTCCTACCTGGATCACGCAACGCTCTACCACCCCGGACAAAGCCTCATCCAGCCGCGCCGGCTTCATGTCGTGCTGGTACTGCCCCACGCCTATGGCCTTAGGTTCAATTTTTACCAGCTCCGAAAGGGGATCCTGTAACCGCCTTGCCAAGCTGACGGCACTGCGCAGGGATACATCCAACTCCGGAAATTCCTCCGCACCCAGCTTAGAGGCAGAATATACGGAAGCGCCTGCCTCATTAACAATAACGTATGGAGTTTTCCGCTTGGCTGCAGCCATGGTTTCTACAAAAAACTGCTCCGTCTCCCTGGAAGCCGTGCCATTGCCAATGGCCGCCAAAGTCACCCCATGCTGCTCCATCAGCGCAAGCAGTTTTTGCCTGGCCGCTCCTACTTTTCCCTGAGCAGGCAACGGATAAATCACTCCAGTGTCCAGCAGATTTCCCAGCGCATCCACTACCGCTACTTTGCAGCCGGTGCGAATGCCCGGATCCAGCGCGATTACCACATGCCCCCGGATAGGTGGCTGCATTAACAGGTCGTTTAAATTAGAGGCAAATACCTTGATGGCAGCCTCCTGCGCCGCCTCCGTCAACACCGCCCGGGTTTCCCGCTCCATTGCGGGAGCAATGAGCCTGGCATATGCATCCTTTGCCGCAGTCCGTACCAAGGGCGCGGCGGGAGCGCCTTCCCGTATGCTTCGGTATTCCACAAGTGCAACCGCTTCCTCTTCCGGCACTTCCAGGGAAACTTTTAAAAATTCCTCCCGTTCCCCCCGGTCAATCGCCAGCACCCTGTGGCCAGCTATCCGGCTCACAGGCTCCCGGTAGTCATAATACATACGGTAAACCGAATCCTCGTCTTTTGCCCCCATGGTTCTCAACTGGCCGCTTTTTTGAATAAAGGACCTCAACCGGGCGCGAACAGCTGCATCGTCGCTAAACGCTTCAGCCAAAATATCCTGTGCTCCCGCCAAGGCTTCTTCTGAGGACTGTACGCCTATTTCCGGGTCAATATAGGCCTGGGCCAATTCCTGCGGCGCAGGGTCATCTTGGTTTTGCAGCCTCAGCCGTATAGCCAATTGCTCCAATCCTTTTTCTTTGGCTATCATAGCCCTGGTGCGGCG
>JAEXFV010000008.1 GCA_023451115.1 Bacillota bacterium | reverse complement strand
TACCGTGATGAGAGACAGGCCGATGGCCGAGCCTGGAACCACTGCAAAGCTATGCACGCTGCTGACGATGGCATTGGCGGCAATGGCTGCTGTGCCAAAGCTGGCAACCAGGCTTTGCACCATTAGTTTGCCAATATGAAACATGCCGGTTTCCAGCCCGTTGGGGATGCCGATCTTCAGGATGTTTTTCACCATTGATGGCTGAAACCGGATCTGCAGCAGTTTGTTTAAATAAAGGGTATTATGATGGTCCCGGATGAGGTAAAGCATAACGCCGGCAGCTAAAATACGGGAAACCAGCGTAGCGGTAGCCGCACCCGCTGCTCCCCAACCATACCCGTAGATCAGGATGGCGTTGCCGCCAATATTCACTAGGTTCATTAACAGTGAAGTGAACATGGAAACCTTGCTGTTGCCCATGGAGCGGAATAAGGCGGCAATGGCGTTATAAATTGCCAAAAAGGGGTATGAAATGGCGCAAATCAAAAAATAGATTTGAGCGCTCGCCATTACGTCTGCTTCAATGCTGCCAAATAGGAAAGACAGCAGCCCTTTACGCAGGGTCAAAGCCAAAACAGTTAAAAACAGCGCCAGCGCCGTAGCAGTATAGACCAACTGCTTTGCTGCTGTGCGGGCATTGTGAGGCTCCTGGCGGCCGATGTATTGAGATACCACAACAGCTCCGCCAGTGCAGAGCGCTGCCAGAACCTGAATGATCAGCGTGCTTAAACTGTCTACCAGGGCTACGCCGGAAACTGCAGCTTCCCCAACGGAAGTGATCATAACCGTATCTGCCATGCCAACCGTCATGGCCAGAAACTGTTCGATGATCAAGGGGATAATCAGCCGCTTGAGCTGCCCATTGGTAAAGATGGGCGCGTTTTGTTGCCTTAATGATTCCATTGCAGTGACACGCAGCCGAAGCTGCGCCTATGAAAGCTCCTTAAAATTTATAAAACGCCTCTACATCCACAATGAACACGGTGGCGCCGCCGACCGTTACCTGGATGGGTATGGGCGCGCTGCCATCCCCGCTGCCGGGAACACTGGGAGAGGCAACCGTAACGGCTTTCCGGCGTGACTTGGCTTTGATAATGTCCAGCGTATCTTCCAAACGCGCTTTTTCAACACCGATCATCAGTGTGGTATTGCCGCCGCGCAAAAAACCGCCGGAGCTGGAGATACGGGTGACGCTGATTTCATGCTCGATGAGGGCTTTCGTGAGCGCACGGGAATCTTCGTCCTGAATAATGGCAAATAACAGCTTCATTTATGTCTGGCCTCCTTTCTAATGTGCTGTCCTCCCAAGGATTGTTTGGGATTTCAGCAAGGTTCCATCCTGTAGCCAAGCGGCCTCACATACCATTCCGCCGGAACCATTGCGTTTCGGGGATTTTATAAAGGAGATATGTGGGAACCACCGTCTTTGACTACCTTATTTATATGCAATGCAGCAACTTTTGCTTGCACCTTTGAATTTGCTGGGATTTGGAACTTCGCTATGGGGCCATGCCAAAGCTTCGCTTTCATCGCCTTTATCACGGGAAGCAAATCCCCTTATGAAAACTATACGACGTTGCGACATTTTCGTCAATTATCAAGAAAGAAATGCGCCTATCCAAATCAGCATAACCATGCTATACTAATTCATAACGGATAATGGGGAGGAATGGCTTACTCCCCCCGTAAACCAAGAAAACGAGGGGTTTAACATGAAACGAATCGGCGTTTTGACCAGCGGCGGCGACACGCCAGGTATGAATGCGGCAATCCGTGCGGTGGTAAAAGCGGGCTTGGATCGCAGCTATACCATGTTGGGAGTCTATCATGGCCTCAAGGGATTGATGGAAGGCCGCATTCGCCCTTTACAGTATGAGGACGTGCATAATATTACGGAGCGGGGCGGCACTATTTTGCGCACGGCCCGCAGCGAGACCTTCCGTTCTCCGGAAGGCCAGGCACAGGCCATTAAGGTGATGAGCGCCTATGGCATGGACGCTTTGGTTGTGATTGGCGGAGACGGCAGTTATCGGGGCGCAAAAGCGCTGGCGGATCAGGGGATTTGTACCATCGGCTTGCCGGGCACCATTGACAATGATATGGGTTATACGGATTTTACCATAGGGTTTGACACAGCGGTAAACAATGTGATGAATGAGATCTCCAAAATCAGGGACACCATGCGCTCCCATGACCGGGTTGGGGTTGTGGAAGTGATGGGCCGCAATTGCGGAGACATTGCCCTTTGGGCGGGCATTGCAGGCCCTGCGGATATTACCCTGTTGCCGGAGCGCCCCTGTGCATGGGAAGACGCTGCAAAAAGGCTAATGGACAATAAGCTTAGAGGCCGCTATACCAGCCTGGTGATTATTGCTGAAGGCGCAGGACATGCGGAAGAATTTGCAGCTTATGTGCGGGAACATACGGATGTGGAAATTAAGCCTGTGGTGCTAGGATATATTCAGCGGGGTGGCAGCCCCTCCGCCGCAGACCGGGTTTTGGCCACGCGGCTGGGTATTCGGGCGGTAGAGTTGATTCAGGCCGGGCAAAGCGGCAGGGCGGTGGGCATCCGCAATAATCAAATCATTGACGTTTCCCTGGAGGAAGCGGTGCAAACAAAGGAACGGTTTGACGAATATTTGTTTGGGCTCAACGAAGCGCTGACCAAGTTTTGACAGATCCGGCGGCCGCCATGCCTAGCGGCCGCTTTCGCGTTTATACCCTGAAAGAGAAGGCGCATTTGCTGCTGGAAAAGGAAACGATATGATGAAGGAAAAAAAACAGTTGCCTGTGGAACGTAACGATGAGATTGAGCTGGATATCGTTGCGCTTGGTTCGGAAGGGCAAGGGATCGGCCGGGTGGAAGGGTATGCCATATTTGTGCCCGGCGCATTGCCTGGCGAGCGGGTAAAAGCCCATGTGATCAAAGCGGGCGCTGGATATGGCGTGGGAAAATTGATGAAAATCATCAGTGCTTCTCCCCAGCGGATAACGCCGCTGTGCGGCCAGCATGGCCGATGCGGCGGGTGTACGCTGCAGCACTTGGCATACCCTGCTCAGCTGGATTATAAGCGTCAGTTGGTGGAAGACGCCTTAAAACGCATTGGCGGTTTTGAAAATCCCATCGTTGCGCCTGTACTTGGCATGGAAAACCCATGGCAGTATCGCAACAAGGGAAGCTTTCCCCTGGCCATGGTGGATGGCAGGGTGAAAATTGGCTTTTATGCCCCCCGCAGCCATCGGCTCATTCCCATGGAGGATTGCTTTATTGAGCAGGAGCCTGTGGTGTTGGCGGCGCAAACGGTACGGGATTGGGCCAATGCGTTTGCTATTTCCGCCTATGATGAGCAGACAGGCCAAGGTATTTTGCGCCATGTGATGGCAAGAGAAACTACCACCGGCCAGGTGATGGCGGTGGTAATTGCCAGGAAAAAGCCGCCCCGGCAAAAAGAATTGGTAGAGATGCTGCAAGAGCGCATAGAAGGGTTAAAAAGCGTTTATCTCAACCTTAACACTGCAGATACCAACGTGATTGCGGGAAGGGAATATGACCTGCTTTGGGGAGAGGCGCGTGTTCAGGAAACCCTTTGCGGGCTTGCGTTTTCCATTAGCCCGGCTTCCTTTTTGCAGGTGAACTCCCTTCAAACGGAAAAACTGTATCAGACTGCGCTGGAGTTTCTTAAGCTACAAGGGCAAGAGAGGGTGGTGGATGCTTACTGCGGCATCGGCACCATATCCTTGTTATTAGCAAAACATGCCGGGGAAGTGGTAGGCATTGAGGATGTGCCCCAGGCAGTAGAGGACGCAAAGGCCAATGCTCTGGCAAACAACATGGAAAATGCAAGATTTCTCTGCGCGCCTGCAGAGCAGGCTTTGCCAGCTCTTTTGAAAGAAGGATTTGTGCCGGACGCGATCGTTGCGGATCCGCCCCGGAAAGGATGCGACGCGGCATTCCTGCAAGCGGTGCTGCAAAGCGGCGTCAGACGGATGGTGTACGTATCCTGCAATCCCGCCACACTGGCCCGGGATTGTCAAACCTTGTCTCTAGGTGGCTTTGTGATAGAAAAGGTTCAGCCTGTGGATCTCTTTCCCCATAGCAGCCACGTGGAGACGGTAGTGTTGCTGACCAAAGCATAACACGAAACAAACGAAATAGAGAAGCTGGTGTTTCTATTGTTTTTAAGAATAAAAAGGAAAAGATAACAATGTTTTCATACACACGAAAAGTTCAATATCATGAGACGGATAAGATGGGAATTACCCATCATTCAAATTATATCAAATGGATGGAAGAAGCGAGGATCTCTTGTTTAGAGCAGCTGGGGATCCCCTTTGAGCAGTTGGAAGAGATCGGGGTTGCTTCCCCAGTTGTGGGGCTGAATATTGAATACAAGCACCCTTCAACTTTTGGCGATGTAATATCCATTGAAATTTCTCTGGAGAAATACAATGGCGTAAAAATGGAAATTGGATACCAAATGAAAAATGGAAAAACAACAGAACCCATAGCGATTGCATCTTCCACGCATTGCTTTATTTTGAATAACAGAATTTGTTCTTTGAAAAAAGCAGCCCCTAAGTTTCATGAAATACTGGATAAACAGGTGAAAACAGAATAAAAATTTCTTTAAAGACGATACAACAAACTGCGCCTATTGTTTCAACGGGCGCAGTTTATTTATTTTGTATGGGCGCAACAACTTATGGGGTGAATGGAGCGGCGATTCGTAATATTTACAAAGAAAGCGTAATACTTTTGTAATTTTCTATTGACAGAGCAAGGGAAGAATGTTATATTTTCAATGTGAGACAAAGGCAGTTCTCATTTGCATTTACTCAACGAAAGGGGTAAAAACATGAAGAAATTATTGACTCTGGTTCTGGCTCTGGTCATGGTTCTGGCCATTGC
>JAEXFV010000057.1 GCA_023451115.1 Bacillota bacterium | reverse complement strand
TTGAAGCAATGTGAAAATTCCCGGAGATTACCATACTATTTTATTGTAACAACCGATTTCTTTCAAATTTCGCCTTAGCCACGTCAAAAAAGGCTGGTAGAATACTCCACAATCATATAAAATGAATAGCAATGGCTGGGAAGGTGATGCTTAAGGCCGAAAAAGGAGCAATCATGTTTGGCTATGTAATGCCGTTAAAATGCGAATTAAAAGTGCGCGAACTTGCCCTCTACGAGGCATGGTATTGCGGCCTATGTAAAACGATCCGCGTTCGTTATGGACAGCTTCCGCGATTGACATTAGACTATGATTGTACTTTTTTAGCAGTTTTGCTGGCAGGAATTTGTGGGCAGGCCTCCACTTGTGCAACAGAGTCCTGTGGATGGAAGCCCTTGCAGAAAAAACGCCCGGTCATGCAAAAATGCCCGTCTCTGGATTATGCAGCGGATGTAAACATATTGCTGAGTTGGCATAAACTACAGGATGACTGGAAGGACGAGCGCCGGGTGATTGGACTAGCCGGCCAATATGCTTTTGGGAGCGCGGCAAAGCGTGCAGCCGCTCACCAGCCTGTGCTGGCGCAGCGAATTGGCGATGGAATTCGGGCGCTTTCCCAGGAAGAAAAGGTGCGACAACCTTCTGTCGATATTGCAGCAGACGCTTTTGCTTCTTTGTTGCGGGATATTGTGCAGGGATATGAGGGGCTTTCAAAGCAGCAGCAATTGCCTGCAGGGTGGCTTGGATATCATTTGGGTCGCTGGATTTATCTGGCGGACGCCTGGGATGATAGAGAAAAAGACCAGCGCACAGGCGCATACAATCCCTTTTTGATTTGTAACGCAGATGCGGATCGGGCTGCATTTTTACTCTATGCATCCTTATCGGAAATGGAAAAGGCATATGATTTACTGGATGTCAAAAGCGGCAAGGGGTTGCTGGATAACATTATTTATCAAGGCTGCCGCAATCGGACAAGGCTTTTGTTGGGAGGAGAGCGGGGATGAATCCGTATAAAGTACTTGGTATAAGCGAAGATGCAACGCAGGAGGAAATCCGGGCGGCTTATTTGTCATTGGTTAAAAAGTACCATCCGGATAAATACACGGATAATCCATTAAAAGAGCTGGCAAACGAAAAGTTAAAAGAGATAAACGAAGCATATGAAATGCTCACGAAAAAAAGCAACGCTTCTTCATCCGCAAACAGTGATGGTTATAGCGGGGCTTATGGCAGCTATACCGGTTCCGGGAGCGCTTATTCCGGACCTGCAGCTGCTGAATTTGCCAGAGCACGGTCTCTGATCAACCAGAATAACCTGCAAGCGGCAAAGCTTGTGTTGGACGGCATTTCTGTGCGTAATGCAGAATGGTACTATCTTTATGGAATTATTTATCTCCGTCAGGGTTGGTACGATAAAGCCAGGGAATATATATCCCGCGCTTATGAGCAGGAACCGGGCAATGCGGAATATCGCAACGCTTACGCAGCACTGAACAATGCAGGCACGCCTTTTGGCCGTTCCGGCCAGAATAGCCAGATGGGAGGGGACTGCGGCGCTTGCGATGTTTGCGGCTCACTCATGTGCGCAGATTGTTGCTGCAGCATGATGGGCGGCAGAATGTGCTGTTAATGAGAGGCGGTGGATGGTAATGAATAACAGGCGATTGTCTCCATCAAAAAAAATCACATTGGGTGCCATGGTAAGCGCATTAACACTCCTTTGCTTATATGCAGTCGCTGTATTGCCCGGAGGGCGTGCTGTTTTCTACTTTCTTTCTTCTGTTTTTGTGTACGCTTTGTGTTGTGAGGGAGCGTATGCGACTGCATTGCTCTCGTTTGCTGCAACGGCAGGCCTCTCTTTTTTGTTGTTGCCGGATAAAACCGTGGCAGTTGCATATGCGCTGTTGCTGGGCCATTACGGGATTTTTAAGACGGGGTTGGATTCACATCTCTCCAGCAAGGGCCTTGGCTTATTGGCAAAGCTATTATATTGTAACGTGTTTACTGCAGTAGGCGTATACTTGGCTGTTGTAGTTATGGCGCAGGACATTTTGGCAGCGCTTCCGTCTTGGTTGCCGCTTTGGGGATTAATTGCAGGCGCGCAGGTATTTTTCATTCTATATGATATTTTATATGGCTTAGCGCAAAAGATCTATGAAACCCGTCTTAGAAGCGCATTGGTACCCCGGCGCTAACGCTATATTCCTGCTTTTGTCCTAAACCTGGATAGGGTTTAGGACTTTTTTTTGAAAGTAAAAGGATTTTCTACTTTTATGGTGTATATATAAAATGAAGTATTTCATAATAAAAAGCTGGTACAGATTGAGAAAAAGGAGGCGGGTTTTACGTTGAAAGCAGATTTTGATACATATTCCAGCTCTTGCTGCCGGGTATTTACCCAAGCGGTGGAACGAGAAACCCTATCTCCTTATGCCGTATGCGCAGAGGATACAAAAGGGCGGGAATATCCCATGGAGCCTTGCGAATTAAGGACGGAATTTCAGCGGGACAGGGACCGCATTTTGCATTGCAAGTCATTTCGCAGGTTAAAACATAAAACCCAGGTGTTTCTATCGCCTCAGGGGGATCATTATCGCACCAGGCTGACGCATACGCTGGAGGTTTCACAAATTGCTCGAACCATAGCCCGGGCGTTACGGTTAAATGAAGATTTAACCGAGGCTATTTCGTTAGGCCATGATCTGGGGCACACACCCTTTGGGCATGCAGGAGAAGCCGTGCTGGATGAGGTAGTACCTACTGGATTTGAACACAATTTGCAAAGCCTGCGGGTGGTGGAAAAGCTTGAAAACGGAACCGGCCTCAATTTGACCTTTGAAGTACGCGACGGAATTGTAAATCACAAAAAAAACGGAACGCCTGCCACACTGGAAGGAAAGGTTGTCAGCCTTGCAGACCGTATCGCATATATTAACCATGATATTGACGACGCGGTACGCGCCCGTGTGCTGAGCCTGGATGATTTGCCGCCGCAATGCGTAGAAATTCTCGGCAGAACACATGGCGAACGTATCAACAGCATGATTTTGGATGTAGTAAAGCATAGCTTTTTTAAACCCGAAGTGGTGATGTCGGAGGAGTTCAACTGTGCTTTCAACCAATTGCGGGATTTCATGTTCCAACGGGTCTATTTTAATTCCACCGCAAAACGGGAAGAGGAGAAGGCAAAGCATGTTGTACGGGCTCTGTTCCAATACTATGTACAACGCATTGATCTTTTGCCAGCTGAATTTCAAGCAAACTGCCAGCAGGATGGCCCACAGCGGGTTGCGGCGGATTGGATAGCCTGCATGACGGACCGCTATGCCATCCAGGATTACTGCCGGCTATTTGTGCCGCAAGAATGGACGGAATTGCCAAACTAAAAAGAAGAATGCGAAAAAAGCAGGATTTTGCAAGAATACGGCGAATTATAATAGCGGCATTGGGGGAGAAAGAAGGAACGTAGCCATGGCATTATTTCATGACGCTTGGATGGAACAGCTTTTATCCAAGAATGATATTGTTTCCGTGGTTTCTTCCTATGTCCAGTTGCGGCCAAAAGGAGGGCGCTTGTGGGGGCTTTGCCCGTTTCATAATGAAAAAACACCTTCTTTTTCCGTGGTGCCGGACAAGCAGTTTTATTACTGCTTCGGTTGCCACAAGGGCGGTGGCGTTATTCAGTTTGTGATGGAAGTTGAGCGCCTCTCTTATGTAGAGGCGGTTCGCCTTTTAGCACAACGCGTAGGCATGGAATTGCCTGGCGAAGTGGACGATGCAGCTTTGCAAAAAGAGCGGGCTCAAAAAGAACGATTGTATGCCGCTTGTAAAGAGGCAGCCCTGTTTTATCATAAACAGTTGCTTTCCAAGGCAGGTATGCCTGCAAGAGCATATCTGGGCCGCCGTGGATTAGAGCCGGAAACCATACGCCGGTTTGGTTTAGGCTTTGCACCGGATAGCTGGGATATGTTGATGAAGCATCTTTTGCGGGCTGGATATTCCAGTGAGGAATTGATACTGGGCGGCTTGTTAGTAAAAAATCCAAATTCCGGCAGAGTGTATGATGCTTACCGCAATCGGGTAATATTCCCCATAATAGGAACAAATGGGCGGGTACTAGGCTTTGGCGCACGAGCGTTGGGAGATGAAAAACCCAAGTACATCAACACCGGGGATACGCCCATATACAATAAGCGCAATAACCTTTATGGGCTAAACCTTCAAAAAAGCGCTTCTACCAAATCAGGAGATTTGGTGATGGTGGAAGGCTATATGGATGTGATTAGCCTATATCAGGCGGGGGTGGCCAATGTGGTTGCATCCCTGGGTACAGCGCTAACGCAGCAGCAGGCCCGGCTGTTAAAACGATATGTTTCCTCCGTATATATTTCTTATGACGGAGATAGCGCTGGACAAAACGCCACGCTACGCGGTCTGGACATTTTAGCAGGAGAGGGATTGACGGTTCGGGTCGTCGCCATCCCTGACGGATTGGATCCGGATGATTTCGTTCGTCGGAATGGGAAAGAAGCTTTTGATGCTTTGCGGGAACAGGCTTTGACCTTGAGTGCATTTAAGCTCACCAAGATGGCAGAAGGATTTGATCTTTCCCAGGAGGATGGGCGGGAGGATTTTGCAAAGGCCGCGAGCAAATTTATCTGCTCATTGGAACCGGTTGAGCAGGAACGGTATTTTCTTTGGCTGGCACGTAAAACCGGCATTTCGCTAGAAGCGTTGCGTGCCCAAGGGAGGCTGGAAGGCGCGGTTGGCGCCAAAGCAAAACGGAAGTCGCTTAGTGAACAGTTTTCGCATGGAGCGCTTACGCAAAACACTACGGAGCAACAGCGGGCGGAGTTACTGCTTTTGCAGGCAATGTTGCAAAGCAGAGAGGCTGCTGAACTAATACGACAGGGAGAAACAGTGTTTTCTCAGGAGGTATATGATAATTTTGCAGCGGAAGTAAGGAAAGCCTATCAGCAAGGCCGGCAACCAAATGCAGCGCTTATTTTAAGCGGAATGCAGCCGGAAGAGACAAAACAGCTTTCTACATTATTGCAGGATCAAGTTGTGCAGTTAAGTGATCCTGTAAAAAGCGCCCAGGACAGCATACGGCGTTTGCAAGCCTGGCGAATAGAAGAAGAAATTCGTAGACTGCAGGAGCGTAGCGCCAGCGACACCATCGGAATAGAAGAAAAACTGGCCTTAACCAAGGAAATCAATCTATTGATTGTGAAACGCACAGAGTTGCGTAGAACATAAAAAGTTTATACCAATATTATCGCAAAGGAGGGGGAACGCTTTGGAAATCAAAGAACCCCGTATGCAAAAAATTAATGAGCTTCTGGAACGGGGCAAAGCAAAAGGTATCCTGACCTATAAGGAAATTATGGATACTTTAGAGGAGCAGGACCTGGATCAGGAGCAGGTGGAAAAGGTCTATGACCGCATCGAGGCGTTGAATATCGATGTAGTAGAAGAAATTGAAATCCCCACCGATATTAACGATGAAATTGCTGCAATCGCTTCGGAGGTAACGGCCTCGGAAGGGATTAATATTGACGACCCTGTCCGCATGTATTTAAAGGAAATCGGCAAAGTTCCATTGCTGTCGTCGGCAGAAGAGGTGGAGATTGCCCAGCGTATGGCGGAAGGTGATCAGGAGGCCAAACAGCAATTGGCGGAAGCAAATTTGCGCTTGGTGGTATCCATTGCCAAACGGTATGTTGTCCGCGGTATGTTATTCCTGGATTTGATTCAAGAAGGAAATTAGGGATTAATTAAAGCCGTTGAAAAAATTGACAACCGAAAGGGTTATAAATTTTCCACTTATGCCACTTGGTGGATCCGCCAGGCGATTACCCGGGCGATTGCCGACCAGGCCCGTACGATCCGCATTCCAGTTCATATGGTAGAAACCATTAACAAATTGATCCGTGTTAACCGGCAATTGCTCCAGGAATACGGCAGGGATCCGAGGCCCGATGAGATTGCAAAGGAAATGGGTATTAGCGAGGATAAAGTTCGGGAAATTATCAAAATTGCCCAGGAACCGGTCTCCCTTGAAACGCCGATCGGCGAAGAGGAGGACAGCCATCTAGGAGATTTTATTCCGGATGATGATGCGCCCGCCCCTGCGGAAGTGGTCGCGGGCACATTGCTCAAAGAACAACTCATGGATGTGCTGGATACCCTGACACCCCGGGAAGAAAAGGTTCTTCGGCTGCGTTTTGGTTTAGACGATGGCAAGGCAAGAACGTTGGAAGAAGTAGGCCGGGAGTTTTCTGTGACCCGTGAGCGCATTCGTCAAATTGAAGCAAAAGCCTTGCGGAAACTTCGGCATCCCAGCCGCAGCAAAAAATTGAAGGATTTCTTAGAATAAAATAGACTCAAAAAATAAAAAGCGGCTAATTAGCCGCTTTTTATTATTCAGTTGTAGCAGCTAAATGAAACTGGTCATCCGCAGCTTCCATAACAATTTGAATAAATCGTAGTGCCGCCGCAGATAGGGGGACCCCATCTAATGAAATCAGGCCAATCGCGCGAGGCGGCATAGGCGTTTCCAACTCAATTTCAAATAATTCTCCGCTTGCCAAGGCCTCTTTTGCAAACTCTACCGTTACACAGGCAACGCCCAGACCTATCTGCGCAAATTGCACAAGCAAACTGTGAGCGCCCAATTCGATTTCAGGGTGCAAGGTAACGCCAGCTTGCGCAGCAAAA
Organism: Bacillota bacterium; assembly: GCA_023451115.1. Taxonomy (GTDB): domain Bacteria; phylum Bacillota; class Clostridia; order Christensenellales; family CAG-138; genus JAEXFV01. The sequence goes on along the minus strand of JAEXFV010000057.1, from coordinate 22,833 downwards.
GCATCCAGATATTTTCTGGAATTGGATGCCTGCTCCAACAGCACCAAGGGCTCTCGCGCCAGCACATCCAATGGAATTTTCTGCCCACGTAAGTGGGAGAAACGGTCTGTAGCTACAAAAACATCATGCACTTCTAAGCATTCCCGCACACACAATGCACTGTCTTCTACCGGCAAGTTGACCAAAGCAATATCAACTTTTCCGATCTTAAGCAACTCCACCGTTTCCGGAGTAGTGCGGTTGGTAACCTGCAGCTGCACTTCCGGATATTCCGCATGAAACCGTTCCAAATAAGGAAGCAAAAAAAACTGGCACAGGGTATCGCTTGCGCCAATCATAAGCCCGCCGGATTGCAAGGTACGCATGCGATTTAACTTGTCCTCCGCAGCATTGACCAAGCTGACCGCTTTATCCGCATAACCATATAACATGCGTCCTTCACTAGTTAGGGTAATTCCCCGGCTGGTACGAGTAAACAAGGAGCAACCCAAACTATCTTCCAAACGCCGCATAGCCTGGCTTACCGCCGGCTGGCTGATGTATAACTCTCTGGCCGCATGAGAAAGGCTGCCACAACGCGCTACCGTACAGAATACGCGGTACAATTCTAAATCTGCGGGCATATAATTTCTCCTTATTTATTATATATTTAACAGCAATTTATGTTATAGATTTCCTTAATTATAATGCAACGTTATCGCTTTTGCAATAAGTAAAACAAATAGAATTGCTACTTTACTGATAAAATAAATGCGGAGTTTCTATTTTTATCTTGTTCATGACATAAAGGGATGCGGCAAACTATAGAACATGGTATAATATTTTATATGAACCAGTGGTTGAAAAAACGAAAGGACTGCTATATGGATAGTATGGAGGAATTGTTTTTTCCTTCCGCCACAAAGGAATGCGATATTTACGCAAAAATTTGGAAGCCTTTCGGAGGCGTCCGTTGCGTATTGCAGTTTGCTCACGGCATGGCGGAGCACATACAACGGTATGATGGTTTTGCCCATTTTCTTAATCAATATGGAATTGTTTTTGCGGCAAACGATCATGCTGGTCATGGAAAAAGTTTGGCAGATCCGCAGCATAAAGGCTTTTTTTGTGGAAACAATGGCTGGAGCGCTGCGGTAGAAGATTTGCGCACGTTTCATAAAAAACTGGCGGAAGCGTTTCCGGATTGTCCTCATTTTCTCATGGGCCATAGCATGGGCTCTTTTCTGGCCCGCACTTATGCCGCCCGTTATCACGATGGATTCTCCGGATTTGTTTTTTGTGGTACTGCTGGGAAGAACCCGGCTATAAAATTGGGAACACTGGTTGCAAAAGGGGAAATCAGGCGCAATGGGCCCATGCAGCCCAGTAAGCGGCTAGAAAAATTAGGGTTCGGGACTTACAATAAACAATTTTCGCCAAGGCGTACGGATTTTGATTGGTTAAGCCGAGACATGGCCCAGGTGGATCGATATGTAGCAGATCCTTTATGCGGGTTTACGTTTACAGCGGAAGGGATGCTGGATATTTTCAATGGTTTAAGTGAAATTAGTAGCACCAAATGGGCGGTTAAGGTTCCCACAGTGCCCATTTTGCTCATTTCCGGCGACCAGGATCCGGTTGGAGCAAATGGCAAAGGCGTACGCCAGGTGCACGACTGGCTTGTAAAAACCGGACATACCGTTACGATGCATTTATATCCCCAGGGGCGCCACGAAATCCTTAACGAGACCAACCAGCAAGAAGTGTATCAGGATGTTCTTGCATTTATTAACGAAACTGTAAGCAAAGCATAAAGGAGAACACCTATGGGCATTTTGGTATATCGAGATCAGACATCTGCTTCGGCCGCTGCTGCAACGTTAATTGCGGCACAAATCATCGAGAAGCCGGATAGCGTTTTGGGCCTGCTGGGAGGGAATATGCTGGAAGGTACCTATGCCCGGCTTTGTGGCATGACAGGCTCCGGTTTATTGGATTGGAGCGATATTCATGCATTCCATTTAAGTGAGTTTGTGGGCTTGCGTTCGGATCAAAATCGCAGCTTGGGAGGATTTTTATCCCACTATTTATATGAAAAGGTGAATATTCATAAATCCAATATCCATGTGCCAGATAATTGTGCAAGCGATCTTTCTGCTGCTTGTACAGCCTTTGAAGAGCAACTATTATCTGCAGGCGGTATGGATATGGCGTTGCTTTATGTAGGGCGCAACGGGCACGTGGCGTTTAACGAACCTGCCGCCGAGTTTGCTCCGCTAACCCATGTAGCGCCGCTTACGCAAAGCAGCCTGGAAGAGAACCTGTCTTATTTTTCTGACCGCCCGAACACGACACCTCGGGTGCTTACTATGGGAATCAGCACCCTGTTAAGCGCTCGCAAGCTGGTGGTGTTGGCACTGGGAAGCGGGGTTAGCAATGTTGCGGCCCAAATGATCAATGGCCCGATTACACCATGTGTTCCAGCAAGCGTTTTACAATTGCATCAAAACGTAATTTATGTGTTGGATGAGGCAGCTGCAGTACGGCTATAAATCCCTTTTGCTTGACAGCATTTAACGTCATGCCTTATAATGCGGGCAAAGTTATACGGAGCGAAAGCTTTTAGCGAGCATTGGGTTTTCGCCTTTTATTACGATAGGAATGTAGGACTATGGCAGAAGATACGCAGCGGGTATATATTTTTGATACAACGTTACGCGATGGCGAGCAAACGCCTGGTGTAAATTTAAATGTATCCGAAAAGACTACAATCGCCCTGCAATTGGAGCGTTTAGGTGTAGATATTATCGAAGCAGGGTTTGCAAACGCTTCACAGGGAGACTTTGAGGCGGTTGTATCTGTGGCTCGGGCTGTAAAAACCAGCACAGTATGTTCCTTAGCGCGATGTAATGCGGCTGATATCCGTGCCGCAGCAAAGGCATTGCGCTTTGCCATACACCCCCGTATCCATACCTTTATTGCAACCAGCGATATTCACATGCAATACAAGCTGAAAATGACGCCGGAGCGGGTGCTTGCCAGAATAAACGAGAGTGTGCGCTTGGCCTGCGGCTTGTGTGATGAGGTGCAGTTTTCTCCAGAAGACGCCACACGTACCCGGCCTGCCTTTCTTTTTGAAGTTCTAAAAACGGCAATTGAAGCAGGCGCTTCTATCATCAACATTCCGGATACTGTGGGCTATTCAACGGTTGCTGAATTCGGAGAACTCATTCGTGCCATCCGGGAAAATGTGCCGGGCATAGAAAAGGTTCGTCTTGGGGTACATTGTCATGATGATTTGGGGTTAGCTGTTGCCAATACGTTAGAAGGCGTTCGTTGCGGTGCACGGCAGATAGACGCTACGGTAAACGGATTGGGAGAGCGTGCCGGGAATGCTGCGCTGGAAGAAGTGGTTATGGGCCTTGTTACCCGCAAAGATTTCTACCAGTGCAACACAAATATTGATACCAGGCAGATTTACCGCACCAGCAGGCTGGTATCGGGTTTTGCTAATATGGAGCCAAGCCCAGGCAAAGCAATTATTGGCGCAAATGCTTTTTTACACGAATCCGGAATTCATCAGCATGGAGTGCTCAACAACCGTTCCACTTATGAGGTAATCAAAGCGGAAGATTTGGGCCTGCTTGGTGCAGGCGTGGTGCTAGGGAAGCTCTCGGGGAAGCATGCCTTTGCGGAACGGGCAAAAAATTTGGGTTATCGGCTTAGCGAAGATGATCTGGATAAAGCCTTTTTAAAGTTTAAAGATATGGCCGATCGCAAACGCTTTGTAACCGACCGGGATATTGAGGCGATACTAGGCGAACAGATTATTGAAGTCCCACCGATTTATATTATGGAGGACTTCCAGGTATTTTCCAACAACAAGCTAAAAGCCACGGCTACCATTTCGCTTATTCGGGATGGCGAAGTGTTTACCGAGGCAGCGGTGGGAAATGGGCCTATTGAAGCGGCATTTCTAGCCGTTGATAAGATTTCAAAGATGGAGCTGGAGCTGCAACGTTATCAGGTAAAGGCGGCGACAGAAGGCAGAGATGCTCTGGGTGAAGTGATTGTGCGGGTAAAATATGCAGATAAAACCGCTACCGGAAGAGGGCTTTCTACTGACGTAATTGAGTCCAGTGTTTTGGCTTATATTGCAGGACTCAACCGTATTATAAGCGACATCTAGTTTATCGGTTTCCCTGCAATAATTGCAGGGTTTTTTCCTTTATGCGATTATAGGATTGCCTTTGGAAAAAACATAGCATATGATATTGTTATTATTGATGCCACAGGAGGGCGAAGAAAAAGCAATGGGCTCATGGGAGAAATCACTGGATGACTTGATTGCTGGTAATGAACGGTTTGTGAATGGTACGTTTTGTTCAGATCGTTCTTACGACGCGCAGCGGCGCAATCTGCTGGAAGAAGGACAACATCCTTTGGCCATTGTCGTTTGCACATCAGATTCCTATATGCCTCCGGAATTGGTGTTTGATGCAGATTTGGGAGACCTCTATGTAATGCGTATGCCGGACTTGGAGGTAAATCGTAGCGTTTTAGAGGGGATTTCCTTTGCTGTTGAGAAACTTGCTATCCCGCTATGTGTTATATTGACCCACGAAGCCCGAAAGGGGGATCCGGAAACCGAAGAGGAAGGGTTTTGGCAATCTCTTTTACGCAGCAACGGGGAAGACGCTGAAAATGAAGAAGAAGTAATTAAGTCCTGCGTACAAAAAGTTAGAGACTACGCTCCCTTAGAAGGAAAAATAGAGCGGGGCGAATTTTTTGTGGTTGGTGCAAAATACGACTTGGAGAGCGGCTCTGTTACCATATTTGATTTTTTAAGCGAATAATTAGCAGTTGCCGGACAGAAGGCGATTTGTTATGCGGGTAAGTTGGCAGGAAATAATTGAACAGGTTGCCCATTGTGAGAAATGTGGTCTTTATCAAACCCGAACCCATACTGTTTTGGGAGAGGGAGACCCTCAGGCTCGTCTCTTGTTTATCGGAGAGGGGCCTGGCCGGGAAGAGGATTTACAGGGGCGGCCTTTCGTAGGCCCGGCGGGACAGCTTTTGGATAAAATGCTTTTCGCAATCGGTTTAGCGCGGGAAACAGTGTACATTGCAAATATTGTAAAATGCCGTCCTCCCTATAACAGGGTACCTACAGAAGAAGAGGCTCTGATATGCCTGCATTATTTGAGGGCACAAACCGCCCTGATTGCTCCAAAAATTATCGTATGCCTGGGTGCTACTGCAGCAAAATATGTTTATGATCCGCAAGTTCGTATTACCCGCGACAGAGGAATCTGGAAGCAGAAAAACGGCGTATGGATCTTGCCCACCTACCATCCGGCCGCTTTGCTGCGAGACCCTGGCAAGAAGAAGGAAGCCTGGTTGGATATGCAGGCGGTGCGGGATAAGCTATTAGCATTATGAAAAAATTTGGGCAAAAGGAGCGTGAACGACATGTTATTTCGCAGCTGCGCTGGGGGAGTAATTTTTTTCCGGGATATGGTGTACTTGCTGCGCAATGAAAAAAACGAATGGGTGCTTCCCAAGGGGGCAATTCGCCCGGGGATGTTATCTCAAGAGGTAGCAATCCAACGGGTCCGTGATGAGGCTGGAATACAAGCGGAAATCCTGTGCACTGCTGGAGAAACCTGCTATGAATTCTACTCTCTTACACGGAAAATGCCTGTTTGTAATGAAGTTTCTTGGTATGTAATGCGGGCCAAAAACGAGAAACACACAGCGAACAGAAACCAAGGTTTTTTGGAAGGCCGCTATTTCCCTGTGCTGGAAGCCTTGTCCACCATTACATATTCCCAGGACAAAGCCCTGATCCGTTTGGCCTATCAAAAATACCAGGCTATACAACAGCATTAAATTATGCTATAATCTTTAGGTTCTATTAATTATTAGTATGTCAGTATCGGAGGGAAAGTAGTTTATGTCCGGCCATTCCAAGTGGGCAACAATTAAAAACAAAAAGGAAAAGACCGATGCGCAAAGAGGAAAAATCTTTACAAAAATCGGCCGTGAGATTGCAATTGCCGTAAAAGAGGGCGGCGGTGGCGATCCTGCGAACAACGCGAAATTGCGCGATGTCATTGCCAAAGCCAAGGCTAATAACATGCCTAACGATAATATTACCCGCTCTATCAAAAAAGCTACGGGTGAATTGGGCAGCGTAAATTACGAAGAGTGCACTTATGAGGGATACGGCCCGGGCGGCGTTGCGGTTATTGTTGATGTAGTAACGGACAACCGTAACCGTACCGCTGCAGAAATGCGCCATCTTTTCGATAAAGGCGGCGGAAGCCTGGGTGCAGCTGGTTGTGTCAGCTGGATGTTTGACCGTAAAGGCGTGATCGTAATTGAGCGCAGTGCCCTGGTAGACGAGGATGAAGTCATGATGGCGGCTCTGGATGCCGGCGCAGAAGATTTCATGCCGCAGGAAGATGTGTTTGAAATTTATACTACGCCTACGGAGTTTTCTGTTGTCAGAGAGGCGTTGGAAAGCGCAGGCTATTCCTTTATCTCTGCAGAGATTTCCATGCTTCCGCAAAATACTGTTGACGTAAATGATGCGGAAACCGTTGAAAAGGTCAATCGTTTTTTAGAGCGTTTGGATGATAACGATGATGTGCAGGACGTATTCCATAACGCCAATCTTCCTGAGGAAGAAGAAGAGGATTAACTCAATACTTGCAGGTGCTGTGCGGCGGGCCTTAGGCCCGCCGCGTTTGCTAATTGCTCTTTGAAGTAAAACCCTCAAATTGGAATGCCTTCAGGAGAAAGAGAGGAACCACATATGAAGAAAACCGCAATTATTTTAGTGCTCTGTTTGGTCATTTTATCTCTTGCTGCTGGGTGCCGCTCGGAAGAAGAACAGCAGGTTCATGCACAGCAACAGCAGCAACAAAGGCAAGAAATACTGTTGAAACAGGAAGCCACCGAAGAAAAAAAGGTTTTACGCGTAACTGGTTGCGGAGAAATCAGTACTATGCCAGATTTGGCTACAGTACGCCTTAGCGTATCGTCAGAATCTGGAACCAGCGAGGAAGCTGCATCCAAATTGCAGGAAAAGATTTTGTCCATTACACAAGTTTTGTTGGACATGCATATTTCCAGAGCCGATATCCGAACGGAAGAGATTACTTTGTATCCTTTACAGGATCATGAAAAAAATCCGCCCGTAACTACTGGTTACAGCGCTACCACCACAATTGTTATTTTAGTTCACGATACCGCGCAGGTAGGCAACATTGTAGGCGCTGCCATCCAGGCGGGGGCAATGGAAATACAGGACATTTCCTTTGAGCTTTTGGATGAAACTACCGTATATCATCAGGCGTTGGCTGCTGCTGTAGAAGATGCTACAGCAAAAGCGCAAATTATTGCAGATACTGCAGGCCTGAAATTGCAAGGGCCGGTATTAATGGAGGAAGTCAGCACCAGCATTCAGGCAGCTGAGGAAGCAGCGGTTACCAGCGAGGACAGCGAGGATTTACAGCTTCCTCTTGAGGTTACGCCGTTATCGGTTTTTGCCCAGGTTTTGGTGGAATATAAGTTAGGATAATAAAATAATATTTCATGAGGGAGCTACTGTAAAGAAGTGTAACTATAGGATCTACTGCAAAGGATTATGAATGGATAGCACCCTTGGAGCCTCTTGAAAAATCTGCTTTCAGATGGATGAAGAACCGTATTAAAAAGAACATGCTCTGTGCATGTTCTTTTTTCTAAGCAACTAACTATAATTCCCAGAATGTTTGCTCTCCGTTGGCGAACACCAACTGCATTAATGGCGTATCGCAAACTTCTATTGATAAATGAAAAGGGCAGGAGGGATAAAACAAATGATCCTGGGGATGAAAGGCAGTTCCTTCCCGCTTGCCAAGGGCACAATAGGCTACGGGTACAGCTTCGTGCTGTCCACTTGCGTTTACCTGACAACAAAATTTTGTTCCTTGCCGGGATACGCTTACGCAAGGTGCAATGCTTTGATTTTGTATTCCTTTATAGCGAATTTCCAAAGGATGCGGCTTATCCAGAAGGGAAATGGCATTGCCCTGTTGCAACAAACGTTGCCGCAGAAGATACATGCTGATAGCTGAACAATCGCCTGCAAGAAAACGGCGCTTATTTTTGCTGGCTACTGCGGCAGTTGTGCCGCTGCCCGAGAAAAAGTCCGCCACCAGATCTCCCGGCTGGGAGGATGCCAAAATAATGCGCTTTAGCAATGCTTCGGGTTTCTGGGTGGCATACCCAATGCGTTCTGGATCCCGTTGGTGGAGATGCTCTATGTCTGTCCAAACGTCAGAAGGATAAATCGGTGTATCCTCATAATACGTATAAGTTTTGCCTCCGGAGCGAATGGTAAAGCAAACGCGGCCTTGCTCATCGATATGGCGCTTCATATGATTTCGGCGTTCCGGCCCTCGAGGCATGCCAATCGCTTCAATATTAAAATAGTGGTCTTTCCCTTTTCTATAAAATAAAATGGTATCATGCTTGCGGGAATAGTGCTTTTTGCTTCTTCCGCCGGAGCGATACATCCAGATAATCTCGTTTACAAAGTTTTGTTGGCCAAAGATGTCATCCAGCATTAATTTCAGATAAGCGCTCATCCGATAATCTACATGCAGATACAAAGAGCCGGTGGGAGTGAGCAATTTGTAACACCCGCAAAGTACGTTGCGCATCATAGCCAAATAATCTTCCTGACAAAGATTATCCTCATATGCAAGCAACCGCAATGAATTGCGCTTGCTTGCGCCAAGCTGCATTTGGAATACTTCGCCGGTACCAAATGGAGGATCTAGGTAAATAAGCTGCACTTTCCCTGCAAATTCTGCAACAAAATTCTCCATTTGTTCTTGCACTTGCCCTAATATAAATACCCCAGGGCCGCCTGCAGGGTGTATTTCGCGATCACAGAAGGCAGGGCGCAAACCAATCATCCCCTTAGCGTAACAATTGCATGATCAACGATCAGTTTAAATTAGCATGAGAGGCCCCATATATATGACGCTCCATACAAAGCTTCGCCTGCTCTGCATCGTGCGCCTCCAATGCGGCAAAAATTTCTTTATGCTCGTCCAAAGATTTTGGCTGCCGGCTCTGGGAGTTTAACGAGCTCTGCCGGGCCCGCTGCACATTTTGATGGAGCGAACCTAAAATATGCTTTAAAGTCCTGCTGTTGCAGGCAATATAGATCACTTCATGAAACTCTGTATCCAGTCGGGTTAAATGGGCGGAATCGTCCTTGCGGGTATATAATTCCATCAGCTCGATAAGCTCTGCCAATCGGTCTAAATGCTCCTGCTTAATCCTTTGAGCTGCCCAATAGGCTGCCTGTCCCTCTAAAAGGTGGCGGATGGTGAATATATCGTTGATGTCCTCCTGGGAAAGTCCCTTCACAATTACGCCGCGGTTGGGAATGGATTCTGCCAAGTCTTCCAACTCCAGCTGTTTCAGCGCTTCTCGTATTGGGGTGCGGCTTACGCCCAACTCTTCTGCAAGCTTGGTTTCTACCAAATAATCGCCGGATTGATAGCGGCCTTCCGTAATACCATCTCTAAGATAACGGAATACCTTTGCTGTAAGCGATTGTTTTTCCCGATTATTAAAATAGTTTGTCACTTTAGTCACTTCCTTGTTGCTATCAGTGTACCGCAACCAGGCGCCAAACACAAGAAGAACGCGTATACAACGAAAAAAATAATTCATCTTGTTTTCCCCCTTCTGAAAGTACCGGATGCTTCATAAAGTAGGGATATAGGAGGACATGCAATGGTAACACAAGCAAAAAACAATTGGCAAAAGGACATATTGCCTTTATGCCCCAAAGAGATCGCTCAGTTGCTTTATCATGTAGATTCAGAAGCACCTCTGGAGGAGATACGAATTCGGGCGGATCAGCCAATCCAACTGGTGTTCAATGGATATGACCGGTTGCTATATGCATTTGGCCATCGCCCGGCCGCCACAGAGGAAGATTGCGCTATGCTGCTGGAACGGATTTGTGCCCACTCCATTTATGCGTGGGAAGAGGAGCTGCGCAGTGCTTTTTTAACCTTGCCTGGCGGCTATCGGATTGGAATATGCGGGCGGGCTACCATACATGAGGGGCGATTGGATCATATCTCTCATATTACTTCCATCAATATCCGCATCGCTAGGGCCTGCCTTGGTGCAGCCGATATGCTTATTCCTTACTTAGCAGATAATATGGGCATGCCATACCGTACCTTGCTTTTTTCTGCTCCCGGTTGCGGTAAAACGACATTGTTACGGGATCTGGTCCGACAGTTTTCCTATGGATTACACGGAACACAGCCTTGCCGTGTCTTGGTTGTGGACGAGCGAATGGAACTTTCCGGGAGCATGCGCGGCAAATCTCAGCACGATTTGGGCCCACGGACAGATGTTATAACCGGTTGTAAAAAAGAAACAGCGTTTCCTCTGGCAATCAGGACCATGTCGCCGCAAGTAATGGTTACGGATGAATTGGGTGGGCAAGGAGATGCCGATGCGGTGATGGATGCTTGCTTTTGCGGGGTAACCGTAATCGCCAGCGTACATGCCGGCAATTTGGAAGCGCTTTTATATCGCAAGGAATTGGCTGGTGTGATTGCACAAAAAGCATTTGATCGGTTGGTATTGTTAGGCCGCAGCCAAGGCGTTGGAACGATTGAAGGCATATGGGACAGCGCTTTGCATCCAGTGATTATGGGAAGGGAGAATCGGTTATGCTGCGCTACATAGGCATCATCATATTGTTTTGCGGTTGTTCGTTTATAGGCATACGGGCGTCCAATAAACTGCATAACCGGCAGCAAGCTTTGGATTTATTCCGCAGGGATATTCGCCGCCTTTTGTTGTTAATGGAGTATACCGTCCAGCCACTGGATCTTTTATGTAATCGTTTATCTGGAGGGGATTTGGGGTGTTTTTGGCATAGATTTGCAACCTTGCTAAACGAAGCGGAAAATGTACCGGCGGCCTGGAAGCAGGCGTTGGCACTTTCTTGCCGGGAAAACAGCCTGCTGGCCGCGCTGGAGCAGGAAGAGTTATCTATTCTGGAAGACTTTTCCTGTGAGCTGGGGGGCGGTAACCAGCGGGTACAACAGTCAAACGGCAAACTATTGGAGCAGCGGCTGGATACCGTGCTGCAACAGGCGCAAAACGCCTACACACAAAAAGCTAAGATATACCGGGCGATGGGGGTGCTGTGCGGGATTGCCGTTTCCATACTTGTGATATAAATTTGCGGAGGAGCTATGAGCGTAGAGTTACTGTTTAAAATCGCTGGAGTGGGAATTTTAGTGGCTGTTATTACACAATTGCTCAAACAGAGCGGCCGGGATGAAATGGCTACCATTGCGGCAATTGCCGGGTTAATCATTGGATTGCTGATGATGCTGGACATGATTGGCGACCTGTTCGACAGCGTGCGGCGCGTATTTAATCTTTATTAAGCAGGGGGCAATTATGGATGTTTTCCGTTTAACTGCCTTTGGGCTATTGGCCGCTTCTCTCACCTTACTGGTGCGCGCTTACCGGCCGGAGATGGCTTTACAAGTGGCTATCGTGTCAGGTTTAATCGTGCTTTTACTCATTGTTGGGGAATTTAGTGGCATAATCGACAACCTTTATTCCATCGCTCAGCAATATGGAATGGAAACAAGTTATATTGGGGTTTTGATTAAAATCATTGGCATTGCCTATGTGGCGCAATTTGCAGCGGATATCTGCAAAGATGCAGGGGAGAGCAGCATGGCGTCAAAAGTTGAGCTAGGCGGGCGGATTATGATTTTGGCTGCAGTCCTGCCTGCAGCAGTAAGCCTTTTAGACATGATTGCCGCATTGCTGCCACATACCCCGCAATGAAAAAACAAGCAAGGCGGATTGCTATCAGCGCACTCCTGTTAGTGCTTGCCTTTTTCCCGCTACAGCGCGCTTTAGCACAACCACAGCAGGAAATAGTGGAGGGTATAGGCAACGCGATAGAAGGAGCTGAACTCAATGCTTGGGAAGGGTTGTTAAATAATCTGCCCGATCAGGTGCGTCAATTATGGGACGATGAAAGCATTGTTAGCGTAATAGAAGAATATGCTCTGGGGGAAGGCGGCTATTTAGGAGACAGCCTGATAACCAACCTGTTTTCTATTTTTCAGGAATCCCTTCCAGGCATGTTGGGAATGTTGCTTAAAGTTTTGGCTGTATCGCTACTATCTGGTTTTGTAAAAGCCTTATCCGATGCAGGCATTACAGGGTTGAGTGACATCGCGGGATTTGTTTGCCATTGTTTTGCAATTATAATTGCTTTACAGGTTTTTTTCTCATTGGCTGCTTTATCCAAGGAAACCATGCAGGCTACTGCACATGTAATTGAAGTGGCCTTTCCGGCTTTGCTTACACTGCTTACTGCCGCGGGAGGAATTGCTTCCTCCGGGATTTTTCAGCCCGCCATGACCTTATTGTGCAGCGGAATTTCCACCATATTACAAAATGTGGTTTTACCAATTATCTTGGCTGGCGCTGCTATGGCGGTACTCAATCATATGACGGGGCGCGTACAGTTGGGGCAACTGTTCAGTCTGAGCAAGTCAACGGCAAAATGGATTATCGGCTTGCTATTTACATTCTATTTTGCCATTACAAGCGTGCAGGGTATGACTGCAGCTGCCTTTGATGGTGTGTCTGTACGAACTGCAAAATATGCAATCGATAAACTCGTTCCCATTGTTGGCGGAATGGTATCGGGCACTGTGGACACCATGCTTGGATGTGCTGTTTTGGTTAAAAATGCTGCTGGAATTGCCGCTATTCTCATTGCCTTCGGCGTGGTATGTATGCCGTTCATTCAAATCGGGGCCGGGATATTCTCGTTTCGCATTGCCGCAGCGTTGAGTGAGCCGGTTGCAGATCCCCGTATCCCTAAAATGTTAGGGGCCCTGGCAGATGTGCTAACCTATCTGTTGGCTGCCACTATCGCTTTATCAATCATGTTTATCATCACGGTAGGGCTTATGATGCGGGTCGGCGGGATGGCTTTATCCTAGTAAAAAGGGGGATTTTATGGAGGCAATTTATCGCGCAACATTAACGGTTGCTGCAATGGCGGTGCTTACAGCCTTATTGGAGTTTTTGCTTCCGCAAAGCAAACTCAAACCCTGTGTCTCAATTGCGATCGGCATCATATTTGTGCTTTCCATTGCCGCGCCTGTTGTTTCCTTATGTGCAGGCCGAACGATAGCGCCAGACTTTTCCGCTCTGCCTTTTGATAAGCAGCCAGAGCAGGAAGCGCCTTCCTATCAGGCGTTTATGGAAGGGCTTTATGAAGCCGCCAGCCAATCAGACGATTCATAAGGAGGAAGCGATGCCGCAAAAAAATAAAGCCGGGTTGGGTGCAGCCTTGCTAGGGCGCTTGGCGCAAAAGCTCAAAACAAATCGCAAGTTGGAATATCTTATTTATGGTGTAATTGTGGTTATTATCATTGCACTTTATGTTTCCACGCTATTTCCAAAAGATGAAAGTGCTGCTTCCTCCATATCCCCTGGACAAAGCAGCACAACCCTCTCATCCAGTGAGCAGGATGTAGAACAGCGCCTTTGCAATGTACTCTCTAATATTCGTGGCGCGGGAGCAGTGCAGGTAATGATCACTTATGAAACAGGGCCGGAACTGGTGCCAGCCATGAGCACAGATGTTAACAGCAATTCCAGTGAAAGTACTGGCAGCGATGGCCAGCAAAACAGCACACAACAACAAACACAAAGCAGCAAACCTGCAACGATTTCTGGCTCCGATGGCAGCGAACCTATTGTGCTAACAGAAAAGCAGCCTTCCGTAAGGGGCGTAATCGTAGTGGCAGAAGGGGCTGCCGATGTAATGGTGCGCCTAAATTTACAGCGCGCTGTACAAACCGTGCTGGACGTCCCGGCGGCAAATATTGAAGTGTTTGAAATGGCACTGCAGGTGCAGGATTAATATTTCAACAATTAAGGGAGGGTGTAAAATGAAGAAATACGGCGTTTTAATCGGCTTGGGGGTACTGCTGGTTTTGGCAGTGATGATCAATGTGCGGGTAAATAAGCAGTTGGCTGCCGCAACGCCAACGCCAGGCATTCAGATCCAGCAAACAACCGCCTCGGATCAAATGGCATCGGTTGAAAACAACCAGGATTTTTTTAACGCGTTTCGGACGGATCGGGAAAACGTCCGTGCAAAAGAACTGGAGTATTTGGAAACCATTATGGTAATGGAGCAAACCGATGCAGAAACGCTGGCTGATGCCCAAGAACAGCAAATGGAAATCGTGTCGTGCATGGAAGCGGAATTCACAGTGGAGAGCATGTTAAAAGCGAAAGGATTTTCTGACGCCGCAGTTACTTTCCATAAGGGGTCCGTCAATGTAGTGCTGCGTGCTGAGCAGCTAACGGATCAGCAGGCGGCGCAAGTATTGGATATTGTTTGCAGGGAAACGGGAGAAACGGCACAAAATGTAAAAATCTCAACCATTTCATGACGAATTGTGAATGTTTCTCTGGAAGGCAATGGAATATTTGCAATGTGGGCAGTATCTGATATAATAAAACTAACTCAAAACCAAGGAGGCTGGCTTAATGGGTAATAATAATGAAATGAGCGCCGATGTAAAGACTAACGACGGCGGGAAAATTGTATTTGCAGCGGACGTTATTGCAACCATCGCAGGCCTCGCAGCCGCGGATGTGAAAGGCGTTGCGGGCATGAGCGGCGGCATGGTAGAAGGCTTTACCGAAATGCTGGGTCGCAAAAATCTGACCAAAGGCGTAAAAGTGGAAGTTGGAACAGAAGAGGCAGCGGTGGATGTAAGCGTTGTCATTCAATATGGGTTCCGCATTCAAGACGTTTGCGCGGAAATTCAAAAGGCCATCAAGAATGCAGTCGAAACCATGACCGGCTTGCGGGTGGTAGAAGTCAATGTGTTTGTGCAGGGCATAAATTTTGAAACTCCCGCCCCGGTAGTAGAAAAGCCGGAAAAGGTTGAGAAGCCAGAAAAAGAAGTGGAACCGCCCCGGGTGAAATAGAAGTCAATTTCCTTGACTTTGTGTCCCTGACTACGGGGAGATGGTTGCTTTTGCTCTTAACCGCATGGACCGCCTTTTTCAAAGGTGGCCTTTGCGGTTGTGTTTGTGAAAATATGCTATAGTGCAAAGCACTTAAAGCGATCAAAGCCGCAGACTTTGGCATAGGACTTTGTTGAAATCCCCAAAATCAATGTTTTGGGGGGAGGTGCACATGAAGCCGAAATTATTTGACCGTATCCTTCTCGGGCTGCTGTTGCTCATTACAACAGTGCTCTCTCTTGGTTTACTTGTGCTGGCATTGCGCTTCATCCCTTTGGAGAATGTTCAGCAGCTGATTGCAGCCTGGTACCCCCAGCCCATATGGCAGCTGGTATTGATTAGCAGCGGGTTTGTTATCTTGCTTTTATCTTTACGGCTGATGTTTGCAGGAGGAAAGAAAAGGCAAGATCCTTTGCCCAGCTCCACTTTGGTGCAAACAACGGATTTGGGTGCCGCTTATATCAGCATTGCAGCTATTGATGCAATGGTGCAAAAGCATTGCCGGGCAAATAATCGCATTCGCAGCGTTAACAGCACGGTATTGCCAGTGCGGGAAGGCGGCGTAGTATTACGCATTCGTCTATCTTTGATGCCGGATACCAATATTCCCGAACTTTCCGGAGCGTTGCAAAAATCATTAAAAGAGTATGTGGAACGTCTTTCCGGCATTTCGGTACGGGAGGTTTCTATTTTAGTTGAAGATACCTCGCTGAATCCACAAAGCCGTGTAGATTAGCCTAATCGCGTAGGCGAAGGAGTGACCATATTGGAAGATTGGAAAGAACGGCTGCGGTCTTTTATCACAGCCCACCGTTGGGCGGTAGGCTGTGTATTGGCTGGCCTAATCATCGGTATATTGATGCTCACCATCAATTTTTGGCGCACGCTATTATTGTGCGTCATTGTTGGGTTATGCCTTTTATTCGGCGTATTAATGGATCGTGGAGGCATTGACACGGTGCGGGCATTTTTAGACCGCATACTACCAAAAAGATAAATTGCTGTGGCGTCGCTATCGCCCTCAGACAGCAGGAGGAAAGTAAATCGGCATGAGCAGAAAGATCGCGCGCGAAGTTGCGATGAAATTGGTTTTTGCCCAAATGTTGGGCGGGGAAGATACCTATGAAGCGGTTCTGGATCAATCTGATATCCCAGAGGCTCCTTCGGAAGAAGACTTTGATTACGCCAATGGCGTTATGCAGGGGATTGAGAACCAAAAGGCCAATATTGATAATCTGATTGAACAATATGCAATCGGTTGGACCATCGATCGGATGGCGCGGGTGGATTTATGTGTGCTGCGCATTGCGATTTATGAAATGTTATATCGTGCCGATGTGCCGGATAGCGTTGCCATCAATGAGGCTGTAGAATTAGCCAAACGTTTTGGGGGCGAGCATTCTTCCGCTTATATCAATGGCATACTGGGGACTATTTCCCGCAAAAAAATAGGCGCTGACTTGAATGGGGAACCTTGCTGAAATCCTGTAAATTTCTTAATTTCGGAAAAAGCAAGCCTGTAATTGCCTCAGCAAAATAGACTGCTACGTTTTCAATCGCTTCTATTGTGTAGTATTTTGCAGCGCCGCCGCCTTGGCGGTGCTTGTTATGATAGCGTAAGTTTATCTATTCCCAAACTATAATTGTAGATTGCGTATGAATTCCCCAAAGCAATGAATGATTGCCGGGGTAGGGAGGTTTAAAAGTGGAAGCACAACGCATTGACGGAAAATTCATAGCCCAAGCAGAGCGGGAAAAACTGATTCCCCGCATAAAAGAACTAACTTTGCAGGGCAATCAGCCTGGCCTTAGCGTGATACTGGTTGGAGAAGACCCAGCATCTATGGTTTACGTGGGAAGTAAGGAAAAAACTGCAAAAGCTTTGGGAATTCAGGGCCAAGTATACCGGCTTGCAAAAGACACTTCTTTAGAAGTTCTATTGGAGTTAATCGAGCAATTAAACAATGATGCGTCCGTGCATGGCATCTTAGTTCAAATGCCATTACCGGCTCATCTGGATGAAAACAAGGTGATCAAGGCTATTCTTCCCGAAAAAGATGTGGATGGGTTTCACCCGCTCAATGCAGGCGCTTTATTGGCCGGCCAGCCCTGTACATTGCCTTGCACGCCGCGTGGTATTATGAAATTGATTAAAAGCACGGGAATTGATCTATGTGGAAAACATGCGGTAGTCATAGGCCGTAGTGCCATTGTAGGGAAACCGGTGGCAATGCTGCTGTTGCAAGAACATGCAACCGTAACCATCTGCCATTCCCGTACGCCCGATTTATCCCAATTTACCCGGCAGGCTGATGTACTGGTAAGCGCAGTAGGGCGTCCAAACCTTGTTCAAAAGCATATGGTAAAACCCGGGGCGATCGTAATCGATGTGGGCATCAACCGCACGCCGGACGGAAAGCTGTGCGGTGATGTTGACTACGACCAGGTAAAAGAAGTAGCCGGATATATTACACCGGTTCCTGGTGGTGTTGGCCCCATGACCATTGCCATGTTAATGCGCAATACTGTAGACGCGGCAGCGCGCGCTTGCGGGTTAGATGTATAACAAGGGGGATACACAGCCATGCAGTTAGCTTCCATTACGGTTAGCGAACTGAATGAATATGTAGGCAGCCTGATTTCCCGAGATCCTGTGCTACGCAATTTAAGGGTGAAAGGTGAAATTTCCGGGTTTAAGCGTCATACTTCCGGACACCTTTATTTCTCTTTAAAAGACCAAAGCGGTTTGGTTCGTTGCGTTATGTTCCGACAAGCTGCACAACAGCTTTCTTTTCGGCCACAGGACGGCATGCAGGTCGTTCTGATCGGTTATGCTGCATTGTATACACGGGATGGTCAATTTCAGCTATATGCCCAGTCCTTGGAGCAAGAAGGAGAGGGCGATCTCTATAAACAGTTTTTGCTGTTAAAAACCAAGCTGGAAGCAAAAGGGTATTTCGATGTTTCCCGCAAGCGTCCTATTCCCCAATTGCCGCGATGTGTGGGCATTGTTACGTCAGGAACAGGAGCTGCATTACAAGATATCCTGCAGATCATCCGCCGACGGTATCCCACAATGGATATCGTGTATTGCCCTGTGGCAGTACAAGGACAGGGAGCAGCGCAAGAAATTGCCGCTGGTATCCGACAGATAAACTGGGATGGCCGCGCAGATGTGATGATAGTGGGACGCGGCGGCGGCAGCATGGAGGATTTGTGGGCATTTAACGAGATTCCGGTTGCAACCGCAATTTTTAAGAGCCAAATTCCCGTAATTAGCGCCGTAGGCCATGAAACGGACTTTACAATTGCGGATTTTACAGCAGATTTACGCGCACCCACGCCATCGGCTGCTGCAGAATTGTGCGTGCCGGAATATGCCCAATTAAGCCAGCAAACAGATGCCTTGTTGTATCGGCTGAGCCGCTCTTTGCAGCATGGGGTGGTTCAAAAACGTCAACGGACAAGCATGTTGTTACAATCCAAAGGGTTTTCCAATGTATCGCATATGCTTTGCATAAAAAGGCAAACATTGATTACAGGGCAGCAGGCAATGTTGCGCGCCTGTCAGGTTAGACTTGCGTCCAGCCAATCAAGCTTGCACACTTATTTAGGGCGGCTGGAAGCCCTGGGCCCAAAATCTGTGCTAAGACGAGGATATGCGCTGGTTCAACGCAAAGGGGGACAGCCGGTGGATCATGCAAACGGCTTATCCCCTCAGGAGCAAATTATTTTGCGTATGCAGGATGGGCAAGTATTTGCCCAAGTTGAGGATGTCAACTTGCACAATGAAGCCAATAATAGCGCAATTAAGGAATAATGGGGGAGTTTATGGAAAACAAACCGAGCTTTGAACAATCCATGGACCAGTTGGAGGAAATCGTGAACAAACTGGAAAGCGGCAACATTCCCTTGGAAGAGATGGTGTCGTTATACGAGCAAGGCGCAGCGCTGGGTAAGCAATGCATGGATCTGTTGGATGCTTACCAGGCTCGCCTGGATGCCATTGCGCCTGAAAAGGACGGGGAACTCCATGACAATCCATGAACTTATGCAAACCATGGGGCGGTATACCGCTTTAACGGAATCCGCTCTGACCCAATATTTAGACGCACCCAATATCCCGCAGCGTTTAAAGGATAGCATGGCTTACAGCCTGTTTGCGGGGGGGAAACGGCTGCGTCCCTGCCTTGCGTTGGCTGCTTGTGAATTGCTGGGTGGCGAAGATGGGCAGGTATTGCCACTGGCTTGCGCTCTGGAAATGATCCATACCTATTCCCTCATCCATGATGATTTGCCAGCAATGGATAACGATGATTATCGCAGGGGCAAGCTCACCAACCATAAAGTTTTTGGAGAAGGGCCTGCCATTTTGGCAGGGGATGGGCTTCTCTCCTATGCAATTGAGATTGCCCTTTCACACTGCGCTGCACATGATTTTGCTGCGCACCTAGTGCAAGCGACCAAAGCCGTTTTTCACGGCGCTGGGGTAACAGGCATGGTTGCCGGTCAGAGTCTTGATTTAGAGGCTGAAAAAGAGCATCTTTGCAGTGAAGATTTATTGCAAGCAATCCATAGGGGAAAAACCGCAGCGATGTTGATTGCCAGCGTAGAAGCGGGTGGCCTATGCGCCAATGGCTCTCAGGAGGCATTGCAAGCGCTTCATTCGTTCGGCGCGTACTATGGCTTATTGTTCCAGATCACTGATGATATTCTGGATGTGGTAGGCGATGCAAAACAAATGGGTAAAACCCTGGGAAAAGATGCCGCTAACGGGAAACTTACTTATCCGGCATTATATGGTCTCTCGGTTGCAAGAGAAAAAGCCCAGCAGGCGGCCAAGGCAGCAAAGGATGCCCTTGTACCTCTTGCCCAGCGAGATACGGCCTTTTTCTTAGCGCTTGTGGACTATACCTTAAAGCGCGAAATATAGAAGAACTGTAAATATGTTGTTAAAAAGCGTAGCATCTGCTCAGGGGAGCAGGCTGTTTACTTGAAATTTGCAGCAAGCTATGATACACTTGCCTCGGTGGTGCAGTATTCTAGTCAGTGATGTTGTCTCTGAAAGCGGGCCTAAAAATCCGTTGAGGGCACATCGATGAAGTTCCTGGTGTTGGCTTGCGACGCCCAGTCGGGGGTCGATGCTGGGAGTTAAGGGGGCTGGGCGATCCGCAATGGCATGCGGGCGTTGACCCATCCTCCGTGGAGACCTAAAAGGGTGGCTGTTCACCAGTTACTCTCTAGGATTAAACCTGTATTGCGGTGATGACTGTGTACAGTGTAGCCTGCCTTGCGTGGCGTTGGTGGATGAAAGGAACACGCTTTCGATATGTTTGGCCAAATGTATCAAGGCGATTGCCTTCTGAAACCTTCTCTGCAAAAGAGGCTAGGAGGCAACAGAGCTGTTGAGGAAAGCTCCTAGACTGTTGTTCTGGGCATATTGGGGATTACGGTGTGGCCTAAGTGGCAATCTAGTCCTGGGTATGGCGACATACCAGCATCGGGCTTAATGGGAAACCGCTCCTATCGGCGACGGGGAGTGAACGATGGGGAAATCCTACTAGACCTAAGCCGCAAAGTCTACTCAATATGCCACCACCTTTACTTTATAGAAAGCCGGGGTGCTTGCGTGGATTCCGGGCATAGTAATAAGCCAAAAAATAAAAAACGAGATTTATGGCCAGTAAAAGTGTTTTTCTTGACATTTATGCTGGCTATGCTTTTCAACTTTTTTTCCGAAACATCTATGATGGGCGCGTCCCTTCCGGTTGCGCTACTGGTATTGCTGTTTATCATCTGTGTGGGGATTGGTTTTGATATTATTGGCATTGCGGTAACGTTTCAGGATGTCACCGCGTACACTGCTATGGCGTCTAAAAAAATTCCCGGAGCAAAGCAAGCGATCCGTTTGGTGCAGTCTGCTGGAATGGTGTCTAACATTTGCAATGACGTGGTGGGAGATATCTGCGGTATCGTTTCCGGCGCAATGGGTGCTGCCATATCCGCCAAGCTTTTTATAGAGAGCACTGGATTTTCGCAGTTGCTATTGGGTATTATTGTTTCAAGTGTGATTGCTGCATGCACGGTGGGAGGAAAGGCGCTTGGCAAGCGTGTTGCCATGCGCAAAAGCCATCAAATTGTATTTGGAGTCGGAAAAGTTCTTTCTTTCTTTTCGCGGAAAGAACGGCCCAAGGGGAATTAGCCTATGCAAGATTATCCTTTGTTGGATACAATCGATTCATTGGAGGACTTCTGGCGCATTCCGGATGAGCAATTGGATCAGCTCGCATCCGAAATGCGCAGCTTTATGATAGATGTGGTTTCTGAGACTGGCGGTCATTTGGCTTCCAGCTTAGGTGCAGTAGAACTCATTATTGCTTTACACCGGGTTTTTCGCAATCCAAAGGATAAGTTGATCTTTGATGTGGGCCATCAGGCATACGCTCATAAAATTTTAACTGGACGCCGGGCTGAATTTTCTACTTTGCGGCAAGCGCAGGGCATCAGCGGATTTTTAAAGCATAGCGAGAGCCCCTATGATGTATTTGACGTTGGCCATGCCAGTACGTCCATTTCCGCTGCATTGGGTTTTGCAAGAGCAAAAGCCATTCGGGGCGGGGAAGAGTCTATTGTGGCGCTGATTGGTGATGGCGCACTTACTGGTGGGCTTGCTTACGAAGCCCTAAACGATGCGGGGCAAAGCAAGCTGCCGCTCATTATTGTTCTAAACGACAACGATATGTCTATTTCCAACAATGTTGGGGCAATGAATCGATATTTAAGTGAAATGCGGGCCAGCACGCCTTACCAAAATTTAAAGCGCCGTACGGTACGGGTATTGGATTCCAACCGCCTAGGAAAATGGCTTTCCAAACGCATGGAACGGATTAAGAATAGGATTAAATATTTTCTTTTGCCTAACGTGCTGTTTGAAGCCATGGGCTTCACTTATTTGGGCCCAATTGACGGCCACAATATCCCCGCTCTTAATAAGGTGTTGCGTAAAGCGCGGTTGATGCAACGACCGGTCATCATTCATGCTGTAACAAAAAAGGGAAAGGGTTACTCATTTGCAGAGTCCCAGCCAGAAAAGTTTCATGGCGTGGGCCCGTTTTATCCTATTACTGGCGAATTAAAACGGCAGGCCTCCCATGCCAGCAATTCAGAAGTTTTTGGTTCTCACCTTGTCCGTTTAGCCGAAAAGGAAAAACGCATTGTAGCGATTACTGCGGCAATGCCTACTGGGACAGGCCTGGTGCCTTTTGCGCAGACCTTCCCCGATCGATATTTTGATGTAGGGATTGCAGAAGAGCATGCAGTTACCATGGCGGCGGGCCTTGCTGCAGGCGGGCTTAAGCCGGTGGTAGCGCTTTATTCAACCTTTTTACAACGTGCATATGACCAGATGCTTCATGATGTATGCTTGCAAAACCTACCTGTGGTATTCGCAATCGATAGGGCTGGCTTAGTAGGGGAAGATGGGGAAACCCATCAGGGGGTATATGATATCGCCTATCTGTCTACTTTACCCAATCTTGAAATTTATTCTCCCGCCACACAGCAAGAATTGATGCACATGCTGGAATATGCGCTTTCACGAAATTGTCCATGCGCCATCCGTTATCCCAAAGGAGGATTAATGCAGGCAGTTTCAGGGCAGCCGATTACAGCTGGAAAATGGGAGGTTTTGCGGCCCATTTCCACTTACACAATTATTGCCACTGG
>JAEXFV010000046.1 GCA_023451115.1 Bacillota bacterium | reverse complement strand
ACGCTCATCCCGCTCCCCTGGTAATTCAGCATCTCGTCCCGCGCTTTTTCCAGCACTGGTACCGGCAGCATGGACGGCCCCGCTGAAAAATTGTAAATACGATCATATGACATTGCTGTTCCCTCCTATTTTGTTATGTGTTATTTTGTAAGAGAAAGGACTATTCTATTGCTTGTTCTTACTCTTATTATAGCCCTTTCCCAATCACCAGACAACTGTTTTTCAAAATATTTTTTAGGTAATAAAAATATATTTTTGATGGTTTTTATTGTAAAAGCCCTGCCAAGCAGAGCTTTTACAATGGGGCAAAGTATAGCCCGACATTCTTCAACGTTCTTCCCGGAAGTAAGGCAATCCCAAACTTTCAGGCGGCTGATTTTCCCGCCTACGCCGCAGGGACACCACCACCAGCACCACCACAGTAGCCACATAGGGCAGCATTTTGAACAGCTCCATGGAACTGCGGGTCAACCCTGGGATATAGAAATACAGCCAGGACAACATGCCAAACAAGTAAGCCCCCCAAATCCCCCGTTTGGGTTTCCAACTGGAGAATATCACCAGCGCCACTGCCAGCCAGCCCAGCCGTTCGATGCCGCCGTCGCTGTCCCAGGTGCCCTTGGTATAGTCCATTACATAATACAGCCCGCCCAAGCCGGAGATTCCAGCGCCAATAATCGTAGCCAAATACTTATATTTGGTTACATGAATGCCCGCTGCATCTGCCGTACCAGGGTTTTCGCCTACGGCTCTCAGATTTAATCCCACGCTGGTGCGATTGAGGAACCAGCCCACCAGCACCGCTAAAATCACAGCCAGATACGCCATAAACCCATAGGAAAACAGCATTTCCCCTACCGGGCCCAAATTGTCCGCCAGGCCTGGAATATTGGCGCGGAAGGCTGCACTGGTAACAGATACGTTGATTTGCCCTACGCCTCCTGCCAGCTTGTTGAGCGAACCGCCAAAGAAATTAGCAAATCCACCGGCAAATATGGTCAGCGTCAGACCCGTGACATTTTGATTTGCCCGTAGGGTAGTGGTGAGGAAGCTAAAGAGCAGCCCGCCCAGCATAGCCGCCACAAAGGCACAAACCATAGCGATGAGGATACACACAATGGGCACAGGTTCCGGCGTATTCATTTCATAAAAGAACACACCCATCAGGCCCGCAATGCCCCCCAAATACATAATGCCGGGCACGCCCAGGTTTAAATTGCCGGATTTTTCTGTGAGGATTTCACCGGTGGCGCCAAACAGGATTACCGTGCCAAATACAACGGCCGCTTGCACAAGAGCAATGATCTCAGTCATTTAGAACCCCCTTCCTATCGGCTCGCACCGCGGAACTTCACTTGATAATTGATGAAAAACTCACTGCCCAGGATAAAGAACAAAATAATCCCTGTGAGCATGCTGGAAACATAGTCGCTCAAATTATAACGAGAAGCGATCTCAATCGCACCCTTTTCCATGAACACCAGCAGCAGCGAGAAAACAATCATGACGAAGGAATTAAACTTGGCCAGCCACGCTACGATGATGGCAGTAAATCCCCTGCCGCCTGCCGTGCTGGTGGAGATGGTATGGCTTGCGCCAGATACCGCGATAAATCCTGCCACACCGCAGATCGCGCCGGAAATGGCCATGGTGCGCATAATGACCCGTTTTACATCGATTGCTGCGTACCGGGCAGTGTTTTCGCTTTCGCCTACCACCGCGATTTCATACCCTTGTTTGCTGTAACGCAGGTAAGCATACATGGCAAGGGCAATGGCCATAACCAGGATTACATTGAGAGTATATGCCTGGCCAAAAATATCCGGGAACCATCCCGCTTTGGTTTTGTTATTGATCACGCCTACGGTATTGGAACCAAATGGATTTTCCCACAACGCCACAAAAAACGCGGTAAGCTGGATGGCGATATAGTTCATCATCAGGGTAAACAGGGTCTCATTGGTATTCCATTTGGCTTTAAACGCGCCGGGGATAAAGCCCCACAGCCCTCCCGCCACAATGCTGCACAGAAGCATCAGCGGGATCAGAACACCGTTGGGGAGCTTGCCGCCCAAATAAATCATGCAGGCTGCGGCCACGATGCCGCCAACCAAAATCTGCCCCTCCGCGCCTACGTTCCAAAACCGCATACGGAATGCGGGCGCTAAACCCACTGCAATGCAAAGGAGCATCATGGTATCCCGAATGGTAACCCACATGCGCTTATTGGTGCCAAACGCGCCCTCAAACATAGCGCCATATACCTTTAACGGGTTCAGCTTTACGATGGCATAAATCACGATTGCGCACACAATCAGCGATGCTGCCAAGGCGATCAGTCGAATCCCCCAGCTTTTCCACCGGGGCAATATTCCCCGCTTGGAAATGCGGATCAACGGCTCTTTTTTCTCGTGTTTATGCTTCATCCTTCCACCGCCTCTCCCGTCTGCTGACCCAGATGGGTCATCATCAGGCCTACTTCTTCTTTTCTGGCTGCTCTGCCTTGTACAATGCCGCTGACCTTTCCTGCACAAAGCACCAGAATGCGGTCGCACAACTCCAGCAATACATCCAGATCCTCGCCCACATACATCACCGCGGCCCCCCGCTGCTTTTGTTCGTTGAGCAAATGGTAAATGGTGTAAGAAGTATTAATATCCAGGCCACGTACAGCATAAGCGGTCATCAGCAAACTGGGCTGGGCAGCGATCTCCCGCCCTACCAGCACTTTTTGTACATTGCCGCCGGATAAGCGGCGCAGAGGGATGTTGAGCCCCGGCGTAACCACCTCCAGCTCATCCACAATTTTTTGTGCCAACGCCCGAGGGGTTTTGCGATCCGTAAAAATAGAATTGCCGTTTTTATAACTGCGCAGCATGACATTATCCGCCAAGTCCATGGACCCTACCAGGCCCATGCCAAACCGGTCTTCCGGCACAAAGGCCAAACCTACGCCAAGCTTATAGATATCCAGCGGCGTTTTGCCTACGAGCTGCGTCTTTTCCCCACCTGGCGGCAAGAATACAATGGAGCTATCCGCTTCAATGTTCTGCAACCCTGCAATCGCCTCCAAAAGCTCCCGTTGTCCGCTGCCCGTAATGCCCGCTATGCCCAGGATCTCCCCGCTATATGCAGTAAAGGACACATCGTCCAAACGTTTCACACCGTCTGCATCCGTCACACTCAGGTGCTCCACAATCAGCCGCTCCTGCATGCCCTGGGGCTGCGGCCTGTCGATGTTGAGGGAAACCGCTCTGCCTACCATCATATCCGTAAGCTGCTGGGGATTGGTGTCACAGGTGGCAATGTCTCCAATATACTGGCCCCTACGCAGTACGGCTACCCGGTCGGAAATTTCCATTACCTCGTGGAGTTTGTGGGTAATGATAACAATGGATTTGCCGTCGGCTTTCATATTGCGCATGACAGCAAAGAGCTTATCCGTTTCCTGAGGCGTAAGCACTGCCGTAGGTTCGTCCAAAATCAAAATGTCCGCGCCCCGGTATAGCACTTTAACGATTTCCAACGTCTGCTTTTCCGAGACGGACATGTCATATACTTTTTTGTCCGGCTCTACTACAAAGCCATATCGGTCGCAAATTTCTTTTACACGGGCGCGCACGCTTTTCAGGTTTGTCAACCGGCTTTCATTGAGGCCCAAAACAATATTTTCTGCAGCAGTCAACACGTCTACCAACTTAAAGTGCTGGTGGATCATGCCGATTCCCAAATCAAACGCGTCCTTGGGGGAGCGAATAATCACTTTCTCCCCATTCACGAAAATATCCCCGCTATCCGGCAAATAGATACCGGACAGCATATTCATCAGCGTGGTTTTGCCGCTGCCGTTTTCCCCCAGCAGGGAAAGAATTTCCCCTGCATGGATATCCAGGCAAACGCTGTCGTTGGCAATGACTTCGCCAAAGGTCTTTGTAATGTGGACCATTTGGATGGCTTTTACGCTTTCCAAGGTTTTGTCCTTTCTACGCCGGCAAACCATGCATTCGCCGACGATACAAATAATAAAAAGTACGAATGATGTGAGAAATGTTATGATAGCATCGATGCAACCGTGAGAAAGGAGAGCCGGTTGCCGCCGAAAAAAATGGAATAAGAGAAGCAGACGAGTCTGCTTCTCTTATCAAAGGCAATCCTTAGTTCAACTCAGTGATGCCATCAATGCGCAGGCCAAAGTAGGGAGCGCTACGCAGGGAAGATTCCTGGAAGATGCCATCTACAATCGCTTCGCCGGTATCGCCAACGAAATCGCCATCGGTATCCAACGCCATGTAGGTGGTAACGGTTTCGCCGCCTACGGTGAAGTTGGCCGTATCAAAGATGTTCAAGGAGCCATCCTTAATCGCAGCGATCACTTCTTCTACCTTCTCAGCGGTTCCAGCAGCGCAGCTCTCGCCCAGGGTGGAGATCATAACTGCATCGTCTTTATAGCCGGTAGCAAAGTCCACAGGGATGGCTTCGCCCTTGAGGAATTTATCCAGGGTAGCGGTGTAGAGCACGCCCCAGTTGTTCTGTGCGGAGGTGAGCGCCGCAGTTTTGGCAACGCTGAGCATGTCAATGTTGTAACCAACAGAGTATACAACCTTGCCGCTGTCCTGAGCCGCCTGCACAGCCATGGGAGCGCCGGTGGAGTCGGCGTGCTGACCAATGATAACACAGCCTTTGGCCATCAAAGCGTTTGCCGCTTCCGCTTCCGCAGTGGGATCATACCAGGAGTTGGTATACTGTACATCCATATGAGCTTCGGGAACGATGCTGCGAATGCCAAGGAAGAACGCGGTGTAACCGGACACCACTTCCGCATAAGGATAAGCGCCTACATAACCTACATAGGGGTCAGTAACGGTGCCTGCATCCATGAGCTCCTTGAGCTTCATGCCAGCCACTACGCCAGAAACATAGCGGGACTCATAGGTGTAGGGGAAGATATTGGCAACGTTGCCTAGGCCAGTGCCGGCAGCCAAGTCGCCGGTGCAAGCAACGAAGAACACTTCCGGATATTCTTCAGCAGCCTGCATCATGTAGGACTGATGGCCATAGCTGTCGGAGAAGATGATGCTGCAGCCTTGTTCTGCCAGGTCCACAGCAGTGTCATAGCACTTTTCATCTTCGGGGATGTTGTACTTGAAGATGATCTGCTCATCGGTGAGGCCCAGGGCATCCCGAGCAGCCCAAACGCCTTCAATGTGGGCCATATCGTAGCCGGAGTTCTCATCGTGCACCAGAATAACGCCGATCTTTACAGCGCTATTGTCTGCAGGGGCCTCGGTGACGGGGGCCTGGCTTTCTGCCGGCGCCTCGCTCTGAGCGGGGGCTGCCGGGGTCTCTTCAGCCTCGGGCTGGGCAGCCTGCTGGGAGCAAGCCACCATGCTCAGCACCATGACCAGAGCCAGCAACAGGGCAAAAAATTTTTTCATTGGTTTTTCCTCCCTAAGTTTTATTGTGCTATACACGCTCCTGCTGGTGCAGGAACGGAGCAACCGCATAGTTGAAACCCGAGATTTCATTATATACCGAACATTGTATTCTGTAAAGTTTGCGAAAGAATTTTTTCCGAGTTATATTTCCTAAAAAGTCGTCAATATTCGTCTTATATTGAACATTCAACTTAGTAAACAGGTAGGAATCGACAAGGTATCGAACTTTATACCACAGAAAATTCCAGAAACTGTCCACCCTCCGAAAACAGCATTTCTTTCAATAGCTCCATAAAATCGTAGATTTTCCTTCCTGTACCTTCATTATATACCTGTTGGGTAGAAAAAAAGCAAGAGGCAAATGATTTTCTGTTTCTTCGTGTGCATTTTTCTTTTGTCTAAAAGCAAACCATCCATTCCTTTTATCTGAAAAGGAATGGATGGCAACGAGTTTTATTGAATTCTGCCGCTGCGTTCCAGCGCTTTGAGGTCCGGCTCACAAAGGAAAGGCTCCCCTGCAGCTTTCATCGCATTGTTGACGTCTTTCAGGCCGGAGCCGGTGCAAATAGCGGTAACGCTTTCCCCCGGCTTAATGAGGCCCGTTTCCACCGCTTTTTTCACGCCGGCAGTGGCAGTGACGCCGGCGGGCTCTCCAAACACGCCTTCCGTACGGCCCAGCAGGCGCATCGCCGCAAAAATCTCCTCATCTGTCACCGCAAGCCAGGCCCCCTTAGAGTCGCGCACCGCCCGTTTGGCCTTTTCCGGGTTGCGGGGCACGCCAACGGCAATGCTGTCCGCAATGGTATTTTCCTGGGCAGGCTGCAACTCACCGCCATGTTCCGCGGCATCCACAAAGGGGCAGCATCCGGTGGACTGAACCCCTAAGATCTTGGGGATGCGATCGATCAGACCCATTTGCTTTAAGTCATAAAAGCCATTGTATACCCCGCCGATGGTGCAACCGTCTCCCACGGATACCGCTACCCAATCGGTGGGCTGCCAATGGAGCTGCTCGGCAATTTCCAGAGATACTGTCTTTTTCCCTTCAGTCAAGATGGGGTTGATCCCAGCATTGCGGTTATAAAACCCCCATTTATTGATGGCATCCCGTGAAAGTTCAAATGTTTGCCGGTAATCCCCTTTGACACTGATTACATTTGCCCCAAAGATCAGCAGTTGGGCAACCTTCCCTTTTGGCGCCCGTTCCGGCACAAAAATCACGGTTTTCAGCCCCATGCGCGCCGCATTGCCTGCACAGGAAGAGGCTGCGTTGCCGGTGGAGGAACAGGCAATGGTATCATACCCCAATTCCAGGGCTTTGGCCACCGCCACGGCGGAGGCCCTGTCCTTTAACGATGCAGTAGGGTTCAAGCCGTCGTCCTTGATATACAGGGCAGAAATCCCCAGCGCATCCCCCAGGCGATTGGATGGATACAGCGGCGTCCATCCCACCCGCAAAAACCGGTCCAATCCTTCGCCCTGTATGGGCATCAGCGCACGATAGCGCCACATGCTGTTATCCCTGTCCTTGGCTAAGCTCTCCCGGTTTAACTCCTTCTTCACTTCGCTATAGTCGAATACAATGTCCAGTATCCCCTTTTCCCCGCAATGGGGGCAGGTCATCATCTCCTGTGCTCCATCATATTCCCGGTGGCATAGCGTGCAGCGATATCCTAATATCCGTTTCATGACAGTACCTCGTAATTCATAGATGATAAAACAACAGTCAACACAGGCGGTTTTGAAAGGTGGCCAAGCGCCTGCTTCCACGCAGCACCTTGTGGAAGCCCCTAAAACATTTGGGATCCGGGGGCGTGGAGTTTGGCACAAATACCCCAACTCCAATCATTTCAAAAGAAAAGAATAACCGCTATATATGATACTATACTACAAACCGATCAAATTGTATAGAGGCTCTATAATTTTTTTCATGCATTCTAAAAAATATTTAGTTTCATAGCATTCCAATGAAAAAAGCAAGCCCCCTGGGCTCGCTTTTTCATTACGATGTTGTTTTTAAAGGATCGTCAAAGCGAAACGCTTGACATGGCTTGATGGAACAAAGCCTCAGGGATTTAAACCGTGAACCGTTATGCGGTTTTCCCTAAGCTGCGGATAACGTCTTCATAGCGGGTGACAACGCTGGTATCTGCCAGCCAGGCATCCAGAGTGGCGTTCCATTCTTCCGTTTGCTTATTGGTCAGCACGATTTCATGCAAAGCATCCTTAAATTCATCAAATGCCTTAGCGCCAGCAGCTTCATCCCCTACGTATTGCAGGATATGGAAGCCTTCGTCATCTTCAATGATCTGGGTATAGCTGCCCGCCGTGGTCAGCCCCTTCACCGCCGCTTTGATTTCATCGGACCAGTCCGTGTCATCCCCTTCGATGTCACAGCCGATTAGCCGGCCTTTTTCCTGAATGGTTTCATAGCTGGCAAAGCTGGTATCCTTGGTGTATTCCTCCATGACGGCGTCAAACTCCGCTCCAGCTACCAGCTTGTCGTAAGCTGCCTGGGCGTCCGCCTTGCTTTGGGCAAAGTGGTCTTCATACAGTTTATCCCGCTGAGCCTGTTTTTCAGCATACTCGGTTTTGATTTCGGCAATTCGCTGGGCGTTGCCTGTTTCATCCTCCAGGGTTAATGCGCCCAATTCATCTTTGAGCTCCTCCATCTCGGTTTCCAGGTCGGTATACTCCGCGCCGATTTCCGTATCCGGCTTGAGCAAAATATGCTTAACCCGGCGATATCCCTCTGGTGCGTAAAGCACAGGATCGCCGCCAAACTTTTCATAGTTTTCCTCGTCGGCACGATAAGAAGCAGGGGTTTGGGTGTAGGTTTCCGTCTGGGTAGCCAGCGTTTCATCATAATACGTCTGGACATCTTCATCCGTAATGGTGATGGTCTCATTAAACGTATCCTGCAGCTTTGACCGGATCGCTTCTTTCCGATAGCCATCCAACATTTCCTGATAGAACGCCTGCTTGCCGGTTTCGGAGCCATCCTCCGCCTGGGTATAAAGCACAAACAGTTCTGCCTTGCGGGCGTCTACATCCAAATCCGGGTCTGTTTCCAGCTCGGTATCAATCTGGCTCTGGATGGCCTCTTCCACGTAGTCCAGATCCGCCTGAGCAGAAGTCTTTGCTTCGGCCAGTTCATCTTCCGTCAGCGTATCCAGGCCCTGGAGCTTGGCCTGATAATCCATGACGTAGCCTGAAAGCACTGCATTCAAAACATCATCCTGGAACAGCTTCAGGTCTTCCTCGCTGGTGGTGGGGTCCATACCAAACTGCTGATACAGGCTCAGATAATAATCAAACAGGTCTGCAACTTCGCTTTTGAGGACCTCCTGGTCCCCTACCTTAGCTACTACCTGGGCCATATCCTTTTCTTCGTTCACGCTGACCAGGCTGCATCCTACCGCGCTGATGCTTACCAGCAGCGCCAGGGCCAGCGCCGCCATTTTCCTTTGAAATGATTTCTTCATGTTCATTCTCCTTATGGATGTTTATGAATACCCGGCCTGAAGCCGGAGGATTCGCTTTCGCAACATATTCCCGTTAATGCTTCCGGTTTCCCGAAGCCATGGAATTTCCTAAAGTTTGTTACAGTTTTTCCGGATACAGGGTGATAATCCCTGCTTCTTCCGCCTTCTGCTGGTATTCCGAGCTCAGCTCATAATCCAGAGAGATCGCCTTGGTGTTCCCCAGGCTGCGCCGGATCTGATCCTGCACATCCTCCAAAGGCCGCACACCAGGTTCCAGCTTCTCTTCCAGCAAAATGATGCATACCCCATCGGAAAGATCCACCACATCGGACACATCTCCTACTTCCTGCAGGGCCAAGGCAGCATCCCGGAAGGTTTCTTCCACATGCTCGCTGGTAGCGCATACATAGTAGTCTACAATGTTTTTATCCTGGTTTTCGCTGCTTACCAGCGCATGAAAATCCTCTTCACAGGAGATCTGCTGGCGCACTTGGGCCATTTGCGCCCGCAACACCACCATAACCTGCTCTTGAATGGATTCATAATTCGCAATGCAACGCTCCATTGCGTCTTTTTTGATGGAGGCAGTCAAGGAATTTTCCCCACTGGACAGAACCTCTTTGGCATAAGCCTGTCCCGCTTCTTCCACCTGGGAGTAAGCGCTTTGCAGTTTTACCAATTGCTCCTGGTCGTAGGTTTTGCGAATACGCATCACCTTAACGTAGCCCTCCGGGATATAAACCGGCACCAGGGGGGCGTTCTTTCCAAACCAGTTGGCGTCTTTCTCGCAATTGGTCTTTTGGTCTTCCAACAGGCGGTCATATTCCTGCTGGATTTCCTCTTGGGTAATTTCCAGGGTTTTTCCCAACTGTGCAATCAACAAGTTGAGCACATACTCATCCTTCAGCAGAGAACGCACCCGCTCCGGCGTTAACCAGCTTTCCTCCAGCATTGTGGTATACGCTTTTTCCGCCTGGCGGCGGCCCTCTTCATTGGAGCCGTACTCCTGGAGCAACGTGCTGATTTTGCTTTCGTAATATTGTTGATACTGCTGATCGATTTCCAACTCCTGGGCATCGGTCAACTCATAAAGCCCCCGGACTCTGGCTTCCTCTTTCAACGCCGCATCCCCCACCAAATCGTTGAGGCG
>JAEXFV010000171.1 GCA_023451115.1 Bacillota bacterium | reverse complement strand
GTCATCGTTCCCTGGCTTTTTGTTTCCACAATATTCATATATGCATCCACAGTGTTTTGCATCATGGATTTATTCAGATGGTCTGCCATATACGTTCTGGCCTGATCCGGATTTCGGCTCTCTATAGCAGAGAGTATCAGCAAATGCTCCTTGTAGCCATCCACACCTCTCAGTGCCACATTTTCTGAAAACATTTTATGATATGCAGGCCGCATCATATTAAATATCTCCTGCATAATGATATTTTGTGTCGCTTCAGAAATTAGAAAATGGAAAATCATATCCTGTTCAATTGCGTTCTCTGCAGTCTTAGCATATTGCATGCATACTACGCTTTTTTTCAACTGCTCAATGATGCTTTCATCTGCTCTCTGGGCAGCAAGCGAAACGCTCTCCACCTCAAAAACGCGACGGAACTCAAACAGGTCAATGCGTCCGATATTCTGCCCTTTTAACCAAAATTCTGTGTTTATTGTGCTGTTATCTTTTTTGTTTACAAAAGAGCCTTTGCCCCGGTAAGTGACAATGTCCCCTTTAACGGCCAAAGTATTGATAGCATCTCGTATAGAGGTACGGCTTGCGCTATAGATTTTACAAAGCTCCGCCTCGGAAGGAAGCTTCTCGCCCTCCTTCCATTTCCCCGTTTCTATTTCTTTTTTTATGAGACAAGCAATATTTTTACTTTTGTTCATATATTTGCTCCCATATTTCATACATTAATGTTGTATTACAAGTTCAGGCACAGAATAACATGGATTTTCAGTTGCGTCAATAGCGTTTCTTTTAGATATTTACTATAATTCCTGTTATATTCTTTATTGACAAATATCTTTTTCCTTCTTATACTTTTAAAGAGACATATAGTATAATAGTGTTATTTGTATGACATGTTGCAGTTTTTTAAGAATAATTTAATACAACAGGGAGGTTATTTCGACATGCGTGAATCTATCCACAAATATTTTCAGGTAGGTACCATCCAGTGGATGAGTTATCCCAAGAGCGACCCCATGGAATCCCTCAAAGCAATCTGCAGCGACGATTTTTTTGATGCAATCGAATTGAAAGGCTACGGTGAAAAAAATGCTGAGGCAAAGGCACTGCTGGAGCAGAGCCATCTTAAGG
The DNA here is from genome assembly GCA_023451115.1 of Bacillota bacterium. Lineage (GTDB taxonomy): Bacteria > Bacillota > Clostridia > Christensenellales > CAG-138 > JAEXFV01. The sequence goes on along the minus strand of JAEXFV010000171.1, from coordinate 8,184 downwards.
TATGCTACGGCGCACAGCCAAGACTTTTAGGGCCGAAACTCAACCCCAACGCCATAGACGAAGCAGAGCGTAAGAAGGCCGAAAGCACCCTCATGGAAGCCGTTGATGAAGCGGAATACCTGGGCGCAAAAGGCATTGCCTTCCTGGCGGGCAAATGGGAAGAGGCCACGAAGGATCAAGCGTATGCGCAACTACTCAAGACCACCCGCGCAGTTTGTGACTATGCCGCTACAAAAAACATGAATGTTGAGTTAGAAGTATTTGACTTCGATATGGACAAAGCAGCGCTTATCGGGCCCGCGCCCTATGCCGCAAAGTTTGCAGCAGATATGCGTACCACAAACAGTAACTTCGGCCTTCTGGTTGATCTGAGCCACTTCCCAACCACTTACGAAACCAGCCAGTTCGTAATCCGTACGCTGCGTCCTTACATCACCCATTTCCATTTCGGCAATGCAGTCGTGAAAAAAGGCTGTGACGGCTACGGCGACCTGCACCCGCGCATGGGCTATCCCGAAAGTGCAAACGACACGGCTGAACTGCTGGATTATCTACGTGTTCTCAAAAAAGAAGGCTTCTTTGATGCGGAAAACCCCTATGTGCTTTCCATGGAAGTAACGCTGCGCCCGGGGGAAGACGAAGCCATCGTTCTGGCCAATACCAAACGTGTGCTCAACCGTGCATGGGCACTTTTGGAAGACTAATTAGAGGGGGGAATGCAACATGACAAAAATCGTAGTTTTGGACGGGTATACCGAAAACCCCGGCGACCTTTCCTGGGACTGCCTAAACGCCTTTGGCGATGTCACCATATATGAGCGCACTGCTTATCAAGAATCCAACCTTATCGCAGAGCGCATTGGCGATGCCGATATCGTTATAATGAACAAGACGCCCATCAGCAAGGCCACCATGGACAAATGCCCTAATATCAAGCTCATTGCCGTACTGGCCACTGGATACAACGTGGTGGATTATAACTATGCAAAGGAAAAAGGCATCCCCGTTGTAAACGTTCCAAGCTATGGCACCGCTTCCGTAAGCCAGTTCTCCATTGCATTGCTGTTGGAGATATGCCATCACATTGGTCACCACAGCGATTCCGTACACGCGGGCAACTGGGCAAACAATGCTGACTGGTGCTATTGGGATTATCCGCTTATAGAGTTGGAAGGCAAGACCATGGGCATCATCGGTTTTGGCCGCATCGGCCAGGCGGAAGGCCGTATTGCCAAGGCAATGGGTATGAATGTAATTGCATATGATGTATATCCTAACGATTCCGGCCGCCAAATTGGCGAGTATGTATCCCTGGACGAATTGTACCGGCGTGCTGATGTCATCACGCTTCACTGCAACCTTACTCCCGAAAATACCGGGATGATCAATAAGGACAGCATCGCCAAAATGAAAGACGGCGTCATCATTATCAATAATGCCCGTGGGCAGCTTATCGATGAACAGGATGTTGCGGATGCCCTTAACTGCGGAAAAATCGCAGCAGCGGGTTTAGATGTAGTCTACACGGAACCCATCAAGGCAGACAATCCTCTGCTTAAGGCAAAAAATTGCATCATCACCCCCCATATTTCCTGGGCTCCCAAGGAAAGCCGTCAACGCATTATGGACTGCACTGCTTCCAACATCAAGGCATTTTTGGACGGTGTTCCCGTAAACGTGGTAAACAAATAAAATATTCGAGGTAATATCAAATGCTGAGCAAGGAAAAAGCAACTGAACTGGAGCGTCTGTGCAACCAGTTTCGCATAGACGTTCTGACCGTGCTGCATGAAAAGCAAACTGGTCATCCTGGCGGATCCCTCTCGGTATGTGAAATACTCACCGCCCTGTATTTTGACCGGATGCATGTTGACCCGCAAAATCCCAGCGTCCCTGACCGGGACAGGCTGGTGCTCTGCAAAGGGCATGCAGCCCCCATGCTGTACAGGGTGCTTGCAGAAAAGGGGTTCTTCCCCAGGGAAGAGATGCATACCTTCCGAGATTTTGAGACCCGACTCCAGGGCCATCCATGCATGGTGGAAACGCCAGGCGTGGATATGAGCAGCGGCCCCCTGGGCATTGGCTTGTCTGCAGCTTTGGGCATGGCCCTCAGTCTGAAGCTGGCCCGTTCCAGCGCGCGTGTATATGCCGTTCTTGGCGATGGCGAAATAAACGAAGGCACCGTTTGGGAGGGATGCATGGCTGCAAGTAAATACCAAGCAGACAACCTCTGTGCCATACTGGACTGGAACGGCGTGCAGTTAGACGGCACCACTGATTCGATAATGCCCATGGGTGATATCAAGGCTAAATTCTCCTCCTTTGGCTGGCACTGCATAGAGTGCGATGGCCATGACATCGCAGCTCTATGCAATGCCTTAGACGAGGCAGAAGTTACCAAAGGAAAGCCCAGCATCATACTTGCGCACACTGTTAAGGGCAAAGGGGTTTCCTTTATGGAAGGACAAAACGCATGGCATGGCAAAGCAATTGACGATGCAAGCTTTGCCCAGGCAATAAAAGAGCTGGGAGGCATAGGCTAATGAGCAAATCCATTCGTGACGCATACGGCGAAGCCCTTGTTACCTATGGCAAGGAAGATGCCCGCATCGTTGTTCTGGACGCCGATGTAAGCGGCTCCACTAAATCAGCTATATTTGGCAAAGCATGCCCCGAACGGTTTTACAACGTGGGCATTGCCGAAGCAAATATGGTGGGCATGGCCGCAGGCATGGCTGCCGCCGGCCGTATCCCCTTCATCAACACCTTTGCGGTTTTTCTTACCAGCATTGGGCTGACTGCCGCACGGGCATTTGGTTCTTATTCAAAGCTTCCCATCAAAATGGTGGGCGCATATGGCGGAATATCAGACGCATTTGATGGCCCCAGCCATCACTCCCTGGAGGACATCGCCATCATGCGAACGCTTCCCAATTTCAAGGTATTCGTAGCCAGCGATGCCATACAGGCTGCCTGGCTGGTGAAAAACGCCATAGCGGATCCTTCCCCCATGTACCTGCGCATGTCCCGCGATGTATTCCCCGATCTCTACACCGCAGACGAAGTGTTTGAAGAGGGTAAGGGCAAGGTCGTGCTGGATGGCTGCGACGCTACCGTTATCGCCTGTGGGCTTATGGTAGGCAACGCCATAAAGGCCGCAGATATCCTTGCTGCAGAAGGTATCCGCCTCCGGGTTGTAGATATGTTCAGCATAAAACCCCTTGATGAAGACCTTATTATTCGCTGTGCAGCGGAAACGGGCGCTATTGTAACAGCAGAGGAACATACTATTTACGGCGGTCTGGGCGGCGCAATCTGCGAAATCCTTTGTAAGGCTGGCGTTCAGATCCCTGTGCGCATGGCCGCCATAAACGATACCCACACTGAATGCGGCCCTTACGGGAAGCTGCAAGCAAAATACGGGCTGGATGCTCCGTCTATCGCCGCAAGGGTAAAGGAAGTTATTTCCGCAAAGCGGTAAATCTTACGCAGGTTCTAGCTTTATCAACTACAAAAGCAATGGAGGGGCGAAAGTCCCTCCATTGCTTTTGTAAAATTCCAGAGATAAAAGCTATAAAGCTTAAGGCAGGAATAGCCATTGCCAACACGTAATCATCCCTGTCCAGCGGTTGCAGCGATGCTGGTCATCTTTTTATCGGCTGGCTGCGCGACTCTATATTCCAACAGATCATACTGCCATTACAATATATATGGCAATTGACATCAGCGGCAGGCTTAAAAGCATGGAAATAGGGTTGAGCGCGTTTGCCGCCGATGCATCAATTCCCAGTTTGTTTGAAAATACAACACATATATTGGGAACGGCAGAAAACACGGAAACCGCCAATATCTGGCGCATGGCAAGCGGAGCCGGTATCAGGCAGTAAATTACAAAAGCAAATAATATTGCGGCTCCCAGCCGCAATACAAGCAGCTGCAAAACATCTTTGAGGGTGGATTTATCTATATGAAATTCCAGCGCTATTCCTAGCATAAGCATAGCAAGGCACGGATTGGCTTTCCCAATAAATTCTGTTAGCATTAAAAACGGATCCGGCAAATCAATTTTTAATAGGGAAAGCAGCGCCATAATACAATAAACATCAAAAGGCACCGATGATACAAGTCCTTTTATTATCTTGCCAGGCCGAACCCTATCGTCGCGCCCCAGCTGGGCCGATGCCAACGCATAGGTTCCGCCAAGAGAAAAGATCGAATCCGCTACATCAAACATGCACAAATAAGGAATTGCGCCAGGCAGGAATGCCTGCAGAAATGGCATCGTTATATTTCCAAGATTGAATCCTGCGCCATTTATCATATATATAGCGCGAATTTCCCGGCTCCTGCGAGACGTTACCAGGTATGCCTGCAAAACCATATAAGCATTGCAGGCTATCCCAAGAATAAATGATATGATAAACCAGAAATCCATCCGAAAATCAGAAAAACTATTTATTAAGAGTGCAGGCAAAGTAACATACATTATGAGATTGGAAATTATTTTTTTATCTTCGGTCCGAAAAACGCCAACCCGTTTCAAAAAATAGCCTAAAGCAAGCGTAACAATAAATATACCCGACTCAAAAAATATATTTTTCATGATTTCACCAATACTTTCTTAAACGAATTCTAATCTTCTCATGAAAGTCATTCTTGCATTTGTAGCGAAAGCAAACAAGCGCTTTGGTTTTCACCTCAGTGCTTGTTTGCATAAAACCTTTTTAAAATCTTGTATCATATGTGCATTGTTTAATCAATATCAAACTTAACTTCAATATCAGCGCTCTCTTCAAAGTGCTTCACACACGCCCAAATATCTTCGCTGCCATGTTTCTGCATGCAATTTTCAAAGTTTTTTGCAGTACCTTCCAGCGCAAGCAGATGCATGTTGTGCCTTTTCGCAAGCCTTGCTGCCAGCTTAGCATCTTTCTCCAGAATACTCATCGGATTGCAGGTGTCGGTAAATGTCCTGGAAGCAATATTTTTAGCAGTTGCGCGAAACAGATTGCTCGCTGCGCCAGTCCCGTTGAGCACTTCATATACCGTGCTGGGGTCAAGGCCCGCTGCTGTACCCAAGGCCAGCACTTCTGCCGTGGCTTCAAAAGTGAGGCTGAAAAAGGCCTGCATGCAACTTTTCATTAGCTGTGCAAATCCAGGCTTATTACCCACTAGCAGTATTTCATTCCCCATATCGTTGAGCACGTGTTTCGCTGCCTGGAACGCTTCCTCTTCTGCCCCCACCATAATATACATTTTCCCTTCAGCGGCTGAGGCAGCGCTTGCCTTTACCGTAGCATCCACCAGCATAATACCCATTTTTTGCAGTTTCTCATATACTTCATCCATTACCTCATAGCCAACAGATGCAGTAACGATTATTGTGCCGCCCTTGCGCATATGTGCTGCAAGATCTCCACTGCCGAACAATACATCTCTCACCTGCTCGGCATTAAAAACCATAAGTATTGCAATATCCGCTTTTTCACCAAGCTGGCTGCATGCTTCAACCGTTTTGCCTCCTGCTTTTTCGAACCTTTCACGGCTTGTTTCTACAATATCGTATCCATATACCTCGTAGCCTTTATTTATAAGATTGGAGCCAATATTATACCCCATAAGCCCTAATCCCACTATTGCTACGCTCTTATCCAACATATTTTCCTCCCACACAATTATTTCATATTTTCTATATATTACTATCATATTTAATCATCGTCAAGTGATATAATTTATCATTTTTATTTAATGCAATAATCTGTTTCAGTATTTCTATATGTAGCAAAGTCATAATCATCAAGGAACAATCTCCCTTATTAAATTTTTCTTTATTTGCTTTTCATTTCGTATAATTATCTATTTGATATTTTTTAATCGTTTTAGTGATATTTTTTGTATTTATTTTTGCTCATAATTTGACATATTATTAGTGCGGTGATATAATTATTTTGTAATAAATTCTTGAAAGTCGTGCGTTTTACATCATGTTTAATTATTATTGTGAGGAGATAAAAAATGATTAATGATGTTGCTTCTAAGACAATTGATACCATTTCAGACCAACTTTGCGACATGAGTCGAAAAATCTGGGAAAATCCAGAACAACCCTACAAGGAAATGTATGCAAGCAATCTTTGCGTTAACATGCTCAAAGCAGAAGGTTTTACCATAGAATCCCCTTATGCTGGACTTCCATCTGCAATCAGGGCCACGTTCGGTTCCGGACACCCAGTTATTGGTTTTCTCGGAGAATTTGATTCTCTTCCTGGCCAGAGCCAAAAAGATGTAAACTATAAGTGTCCAGTTGAAGAAGGCGCATACGGACATGGTTGTGGCCATAACCTGATTGCCGTTGCGCTTATCGGGGCTGTTATTGGCGTAAAACGTGAAATGGAAGCATCCGGCATCAAAGGCACCCTGGTATTCTACGGCTGTCCCGCTGAGGAAGTTCTCACCGGTAAGGGCTATATGGCACGGGCAGGCGCTTTTAAAGAATTGGATGCAGCTCTCGCCTGGCATCCCGGCCGGTATAATCGTTCTTCGTATAGTGTATGCACCGGCGTTAACTCTACCATATACCATTTCAAGGGCGTTACTTCCCATGCGGCCTGTGATCCTGAAAAAGGCCGTAGCGCTCTTGACGCTGTGGAGCTTATGAATGTGGGTATGAACTATTTGCGCGAGCACGTTCCCATGGATGTTCGTATCCATTATTGCATTAAGGATGGCGGCATCGTTCCCAATATCGTACCCGACAAGGCTGCAGTTTGGTATTACGACAGGGCCCTTAAGCGCGAGACAATGGAAGCTGTGGAGGAGCGCATGTTGAAAGTGGCAAAGGGCGCCGCTATTATGACGGATACCGAGCTGACAGTGGAGTCTCTGGGCGGCTGCTACCCCACACTCCCCAATCATGTGCTGGGCAAACTGATCGATACCTGCATGCGTGATATTCCCCAAGTTCCCTGGACGGATGAGGAGATTGCGTATGTTAAGGAGATCAATGCTACTAATCCGGAGTATGTGCAGGAATGCATTGCAAAGTACGGCGATTTTGACTCTGCCCCGCAGCTTTGCACGGGCGTTATGGATATCGACACGGCGGATGACTATGGCTCCACCGATGTAGGCGACGTTGGTCACATTACCCCCACCTGTTTCTATAAAACGGCCTGCTACGGTATCGTTGCGCCGGGACATAGCTGGCAGGTTGCCTCTTGCGTATGCAATTCCATCGGGCAGAAGGGCATGTTGTACGGCTCCAAGGTAACCGCTCTTGCTACCCTGCGCCTGCTCACAGATCCTAAATTGCTCGAGGCTGCAAAGGCAGAATTTGCAGAAAGCATGCGTGGCAAGGCTTATCAGTGCATGATGCCCGATGAGTTGCAGGCTCCCATCCACTAATTGGTGCAGGGCTTCTTGATTTTTATGTATGATATGAGGTGTATCAAATGAACGAAATCAGTAAAATGTTATATAAAGACGTACGTGCTGAACTGGAAGAAGTATGGCGCAATGCACGTCCTTTCGTAAGCCCCAAATGCCGTGCCTGCCCTGAATGTAATGGAAAAAACTGCCGCCGGATCGCTGCAGAGCGCAGCACCACTGGCGAACGTAATTATGAAAAATTCCAGCAAATAAAGATCGTTTATGATACGTTGTATGATGGTGGGGACGGCAGCGAAATCGACTCCTCTGTGGAATTGTTCGGCCATACCTTTCGCGCCCCCGTTTGCAGCGCTCCATTCGGAAACGTTAAGAGTTTTCAGGTAAATACTCACTTTGATAGCGACTATGCCTTGAACAAGTGCCTTGTAAATGGCCTAGCCAATCAGGACTGCCTTGCATGGACTCCTGATACAGTAAACCATCCCGGGCTTAATGTTTATGAAGGCCCTTTAAAAGCCGTGGCAGAAAGGCGAGGATTGGGCATTCCTACCATTAAAGCATGGGCTAAGGAAGAAATTCAGCATAAGATTCGCCTTGCCGATAACGCCGGCGCTATCGGATTTGGTCACGACATTGACTGCGTAGGCCTTGGTTATTTGTCCATCAACGGCGGCTATAAAACCTATCCCAAAACACCGGAAGCGATCAAGGAAATCTTCTCCGTAACAAACACGCCTTATATTCTCAAGGGCATTATGAGCGTGCAGGGTGCTATCAAGGCGCTTAAGGCCTGTA
>JAEXFV010000007.1 GCA_023451115.1 Bacillota bacterium | reverse complement strand
TCATAATGCATCAGGGCGGGTGTTTAATATCCAGAAAGCCGCGGGCCTGATTGATGGGGTAACCCTGCAGCCAGGGGAGGAATTCGATATGAATGCCACCTTGGGTCCACGCAATGGAGAAACTGGCTGGCGCACTGCTGCGGGCATTCGTGATGGGAAGTATGAGCAGGAGTATGGCGGCGGCGTTTGCCAGGTAAGCACCACTCTTTTTAATGCTGTGATGATGGCGGACTTAGAAATCACCGACCGGCGCCCCCATAGCTGGCCGCTTTCCTACGTTCCCATTGGAAGAGACGCTACGATTAGCACAGGCGGACCAAATTTCAAGTTTGTGAACAGCAGCGAGAGCGAAGTGGTCATTGTGGCACAAACAACAAAGGATAAGAAAGTGACGGTATCCATCTACGGACGGCCTTTAGCGGATGGAGTGAGCATACAAATATCCTCCAAACAAACAGGCACCTTGTCGTCTCCCGGCACAGAGCGGCTGCTGGATGCATCTTTGCCCTATAATACCACGGTGGAGGACCGGAAAGAGCGCAGGGGAAAGACCTCTGTAACCTACAAGGAGTATTATGACGCGGATGGAGAGCTCATTCGGAAAGAAACCGCTTATGAGGATAAATACCGGTCTATTCGGGGGCGGGTTTATGTATCTTCCGATCTATATTAAATCATACACACATGAAAAGCGTGCGGTCCCCCTTGCAAAAATGGTAAGGGGGATTTTTATTGGGAGGTGCTAAGGGTAAATTTGCGAAATTTCCTTCCTTTTTGGGCAGAAATTCATTACAATGGTCTGTAGAAAAGGAGTGAATACATGCTTACAACAATTGAAATAGATACCCACACCCATACCATTGCAAGCGGCCATGCCTTTTCCACACTGCTGGAAAACGCTGCATACGCTAAGAAAAACGGATTGAAGGGGCTGGTGCTCACAGAGCATTCTCCTTCCATGCCTTGCGGGCCAGTGTATTTTTACCCCGATGTTTATCCAACGTTGCCTCGTGAGCTGGAAGGCGTGAAAGCTTATTACGGTATGGAACTGGATATTTTGGACTGCGAGGGCACGCTGGGGTTAAAGGATAAGTATTTTCGTTATCTGGAATTTGCGATTGCCAGCTTCCATCGGCCGGTTTTGGAACCGCTGGGGGAAAAAGAAGCAACCCGGGCAGCTTTGGCGGCATTGCGTAATCCATATGTGGATATGCTTGGGCACCCGGGTAATCCCAGTTATCCTGTGGATATAGAGGCGGTAGTGTTGGAAACCAAGCGGCTGGGAAAACTGGTGGAGATCAACAACCATTCTCCTGTAGCGAGAAAGGGCAGCCGGGAACGTTGCCTGGAGTTTTTGCGGCTGTGCAAACGCCATGAAGTGCCTGTAGCGTTGAGCAGCGATGCCCACTTTGCCGGCAACGTGGGCCGGGTGGAACGGACACTGGAGCAGCTGGCGGAGGTTGATTTTCCGGAAGAGCTGGTGATCAACGCCACATTGGAGCGGTTTGAAGCCTATTTGCAGCAGCGAAAAGAACGCATTGCACCCAGCGTTTTCAAAGATTGAGGGAGAGTTGAGGAGTGTTAAAATGAAATATAAGGCGTTGTTTTTAGATATTGACGACACACTGTTAAGCCATCATCAGCCCGTATCGGCGGGCAACTTGGCCGCTATACGCAAAGCGCAGGCAGCAGGTATTTTTGTAACCATATCCACTGGCCGCACCTACCTTGGCGCAACGCCCGTGTGGAAAGCGCTCAATGTTAGGGGGCCGGTGATTGTATTTGGAGGTGCAGTGGGCATGAATACTTTGACGGACCAGCCTCTTTTTGCAGAGAATGTGCCGGTGGAATTGGTGCGGGAAGCTTTGGAATGTGCCAAAGATCTGGGCGTACATGCACAGATTTATCACGAGGATAAAGTGATTGCAGAGAAAGCGAATGACTTTACTCGCCTTTATACCGCGCGGCAGATGCTTCCCTTTGTGGAAGAACCCGAACTGCGGGGGGAAAAATGCATGGAAACCCCAAAAGTGCTGATTTATGCTCTGCCGGAGCAAGAGGCAGCGGCAATCCGTGTGCTGCGAGAGCGGTTTTCGGGGCGGCTGGAGATCGCTTCCTCTATGCCAGGCTTTATTGAACTAAATAAATTTGGCAGCAATAAGGGTTCAGCAATGCTGAGGGTGGCTGAGCTGCTGGGCATTTCTCAGGAGGAAACGGCTGCCATGGGAGATAATACGCTGGATTTGGAAATGGTGCGAATGGCTGGAATTTCCGCTTGCGTAAGCAATGGACAACAGGTGGTAAAGGATGTGGCAGACGTGGTCGCGCCCCCTTGTGACGAGGACGGGGTAGCATGGTTTATCGAGCACTATTTGCTGGAGGGAGAAAAATAACATGCAAAGCGTTTCCATACCGGTCAATGAATTTTCCGAATCCTTGGGAATCAATCTTTGTTTTCCGGGCCGAGGGGAATTTTGCGTAAGCGAAAGCGATATTAACAGGCCAGGGCTGCAACTCACCGGATATTTCAATCATTTTGCCTTTGAGCGGGTACAGCTGTTGGGAAACGCGGAAATGCACTATATGATGCAGCTGCCAGAAGATGTGCTGCGGGAAAGGGCAAAGGCCTTATGCGCTTATGCAGTTCCTTGCATTGTGTTTGCCAGGGGATATGAGCCACAAAAGGTGCTGTTCGAGGAACTGCAGAGACAAAAAATCCCGGTTTTTCAAGCGCCCAAAACCACTACTAAGGTGAGCCATACCATTACCAATTTTCTGGACCGCAAGCTGGCGCCTACCATCACCCGCCATGGCGTATTGATGGATGTATATGGGGTAGGGGTATTGCTCTCCGGGGAAAGTGGAATGGGAAAAAGCGAAACCGCATTGGAAATGATCAAGCGTGGTCACCGGCTGGTAGCGGATGATGTGGTGGAAATTCGTCGCGTAACGGAGAGCCGCTTATCCGGCACAGCGCCCGCGCTTACCAAACATTTGATGGAGATACGGGGAATCGGTATCATTGATGTGCGGTATATGTATGGTGTAGGAGCGGTAATTGCAGAAAAATCCATTGACCTTGTGATGGAAATGGAGATGTGGGAAGAAGGAAAAACCTACGACCGCTTGGGGTTGGATGAGGAATATGTGGAAATACTGGGCGTAAAGCTGCCGCGTATTCTGCTGCCGGTGCGGCCGGGGCGTAATTTAGCTATCATTGTAGAGGTAGCGGCGCGCAACTATCGCTTGAAAAAGTTAGGCTTTGACGCGGCAAAAGAATTTGACCGCCGCTGGGCGCGAGAATTGGAGAACAGATAGGAGAAAATCGATGCTACAGGTTGGGTTTGATGTTGGTGGCACCAATATTGCAGTAGGTGTAGTGGACGATGCTGGCACAATTGTCGCCAGACGCAGCACCCCCTTTCCAACGGGGAAGCCTTATCAGGAAGTTGCTGATATTATGGTGGGGCAAATTGTGGATATGGCCCGGGAGCTGAATATGGGCATGGAGGAGTTTTCCGCTGTTGGTGTGGCAGTTCCCGGCAGCATTGACCCGGCCTGTCAGCGGGTGATGCATGCATATAACCTGCAATTTCATGATGTGCCGTTACGTAGCGCCATTCAAGCGCTGCTTCCATCTTCCGTGCCGGTGTATCTTGCAAACGATGCCGACGCAGCAGCGCTGGCAGAGCTGTATGCAGGTGCTTTCCGTGGCTGCAAAACAGCCGCATTGCTCACGCTGGGCACTGGCGTAGGCGGCGGGCTGATCATGAATGGCCGTATGTTTCATGGCGGTATGGGCCACGGAGTAGAACTTGGACATATGATACTGGCCCATAATGGCCCTATGTGTACTTGCGGCACAAAAGGCTGTGTGGAAAGCTTATGCACGGCTACCTGGCTGGTGCAGCAGGGGAGGCGCAGCGTGATCGACTATCCCAATGCTTTGATTGCCACGCAGGTTCAGGGGGATATGGACCGGGTCAGTGCAAAATTGGTGATTGATAGCGCCAAGGCCGGGGATGCGATTGCTCTGGAAATCTTTTCCCGATTTGTGGATCAGTTGGGATCTGCTCTTTGTTCTATTTTCGTGCTGTTGGACCCAGAGGTTATCGCTTTGGGCGGCGGGGTGAGCTTGGCAGGAGATTTCTTATTTGAGCCTTTGCGGGAAAATGTGAAACGCAAGTGCTTCTTTGAGGAATACGGCCAGATTTTGCCTGCGCAATTGGGAAATGATGCAGGGATTATTGGCGCGGCCATGCTGGGGAAAAACGAATGAAGTGCATGTGCTGTCCCCGCAAATGCGGTGTGGACCGTAGATTGCAAACAGGCGCCTGCGGCGCTGGGGAGTTTCCCCGGGTTGCCCGGGCTGCCCTGCATTTTTGGGAGGAACCCATGTTTAGCGGCAGCCATGGTTCTGGCGCTGTGTTTTTTTCCGGCTGCAATCTTTCTTGCCTGTTTTGCCAGAATTATGAAATCAGCGCCTATCAAAAAGGTTCCGTCTGTCAGCCGGAGCGTTTAGCGGGGATTTTTTTGCAATTGCAGGCGCAAGATGCCCACAATATCAACTTGGTTACGCCAACGCCCCATTTGTTGGCTATCCGTACGGCGCTTAAGCTGGCAAAGGCCCAGGGGCTTCATCTTCCTGTGTTATACAACACCAACGCTTATGAGCGGGTGGAGTCTTTGCAGTCCTTGGAAGGATTGGTGGATATCTACCTGCCGGACTTGAAATATGTTTCCCCTGCTTTTAGCAAAAGGCTGTCCGGTGCAGAGGATTATTTTGATTTTGCGGCGCCTGCTATCCAGGAGATGCAGCGGCAAGTGGGCCTATTGCAGTTGGACAATAATGGCATTGCGGTGCGGGGGTTACTGATCCGCCATTTGGTGCTGCCAGGGTGTTTAGAGGAAACCAGATTGGTGCTGAACCATATCAGTCAAGCATTACCGCAAGGAACCTGGCTTTCCTTGATGCGGCAATATACACCGGCGGGGAACATCGCCCAATTACCCAGCATGCTAAAACGCACTTTAACTGAGCGGGAATATCAGCGTGCGGTGCAATATTGCCTGGATTTGGGCATGGAACATGTGCTGTTGCAGGAGAAGGAAGCGGCAAATTGTGCCTTTACGCCTGCTTTTGAGAATGACTTACCTGCTTTGTGGCAAAAATAAGGCCGTGTTCATAATTTGTTTTCATCTTTTTGTAATATTTTTGTTAAAAACAGGCTATATTTAGCGATAAAGTACTTGTATAGCGCTAAATATAGTGCTACAATAATAGCAAGGAAAGAAGAAAAAAGGAACGTTTCCTTCCGTCCGGAAACACAGTATTCTTCATTGACTGTTCTTCCTCCTTAAAGACATAAACGAACTACTTTGTACCTAAATATGCGCAAACTGAACGGATGGGGCAACCGGGCAGCAAGCGGCACCGGACGGAATTTAATCGATAGCGGGAGTTGCAATGGCAATTCCCGCTTTTATGTTGCAGAAAAACAAAATAGGAAGCACAAAAAAGAGGCCGCCATAGGCGGCCCCTCTTGTGCGACGTTAGGCAGTATGGGCTTTGCGTAATGCTTTAATTACGCACGAACCTTCTTGAACACAACTACGCCAGCCAGAGCAGCAATGATCATCACAAAGCCGATCATGGTGGAAGCGTCGCCGGT
>JAEXFV010000002.1 GCA_023451115.1 Bacillota bacterium | reverse complement strand
TCTTAATCTGGTCCCATTATATCATGAAACCCTGGTTTTGCAAAGAGAAAGTTTCTTAAACGGAAACTTTTCAGGGCTTTAATCGTTTAACAGGACAAGTTTTAGAAAGCCACCCGGCTGCTAATAGAGGCCGGATGGCTTTTGGTTGATTCTCTCCGTTTCCCCATAAGCTTTGGCGCTTCAGGGATTTCATGGATAGGGGATTATTGGGAAACCACAGGTAGCCCCTGAAGGGACCGCCGGAGCATGTCCAGCACATGCAGCATGGTGATATGCCGGATGCGCGTCCGGTCCCCGGTAAGATGCAGTTCCTTAACCGCAACCCCGTTCTCTCCAGCCAGGGCTACGTACACCAGCCCCACGGGCTTTTTTTCGCTGCCGCCCCCAGGGCCCGCAATGCCTGTGGTAGCAAGGGCAAAGTCTGCTCCGGAGGTACGGCGCATCCCTTGGGCCATCTCTTTGGCGCAGTCCCTGCTTACGGCTCCCTGGCTGCGCAATGTTGCGGCGGAAACACCCAGGCGGCGCACTTTAGCCGCGTCGGAATAGGTGACGGCGCCTTCCATCAGGCATTCGGAGCAACCAGGTACATCCACCAGAGCGGAAGCCACCATACCTCCCGTGCAGCTTTCCGCCACTGCCAGGGTTTTTCCCCCCTGTTGCAATAGCGCGATGCATAGCTGAGGCAATTCCTTCCCTTCGGTGGAATACACAATATCCCCAAAGCGGTTTACAATTTCCTGAATCATGGGCTCCACCAGAGCCTTGCCCTGTGCTTCATCCTGGCAGCGGGCGGTAACCCTCAGGGTCACTTCACCGGTTTTTGCATAGGGAGCGATGGTGGGATTGTCCTGGGCATCCATCAAATCTTTGAGCTCATATTCCACGGTTGACTCACCCTTGCCGAAAATGCGCAGCTCCCGGGAATATAGCCTGTGCCCTGCCCGTTGCTCCAAATATGGCATCACGCTGGCCCGGAACATGGGGAACAGCTCTCGGGGCGGGCCGGGTAGCAGGATAGCAGCTTTACCGTTGCCTTCCACAATGCAGCCGGGGGCGGTTCCATTTGGGTTGGGCAGGATGATGCTGCCCAATGGAAATTTTGCTTGTTTCAGGTTGTTGGGAGTCATCTCCCGGCCCATTGCGGCAAAGCGTTCTTCCAGCGTTTTTTTTGCCTGCTCGTTATATGCCAGCTCCAGGCCGAAGGCTTCCGCCACCGTCTCCTTGGTCAGGTCGTCCCCTGTAGGCCCCAGCCCGCCGGAAAGGATGGCCACATCCGCCCGGGATAAAGCCAACGCCAGCGTTTCCTTCAGGCGGCCAGGATTGTCCCCAACCGTTACCTGATGATATACGTTAACCCCCAGCGGGGCCAGCTCCTGGGCCATAAACTGGGCATCGGTATTGAGCACCTGGCCCATCAACAGTTCTGTTCCAACGGAAATCAGCTCGGCAATCATGGCTTACTCTCCTTCCCCTAGCGGGGGTGAGGGCGGCGCCCTCAAAATCAATTGAAATCCACACTCTTGCGGTTTTTCACAATATAGTCTACCCCAGACCAAATGGTAAAGATCACAGAAATCCAAATAATCCCCTGGGCAATCAGGTGCAGCGCGTCTACGCTGCCGATGCATAACAAGCCGGAGAAGTAATCCGCCAACAACACCAACAGCACCGCTACGCACTGGGAAACGGTTTTGATTTTGCCAAGCCAGCTTGCCGCAATCACATTGCCGCTTTCCACCGCCACTAGCCGGAATCCGCTGATAATGAACTCCCGGGCCAACACAATGATGGTGGGGATGGGGCTCAATAGCCCTGCATCCACCAACATAACGAAGGCGGCGGCTGTGAGCAGCTTATCCGCAATGGGATCCATCAGCTTTCCAAAGTTGGTCACAATGTTGTGTTTGCGCGCATATTGGCCATCAAAAATGTCCGTCACATATGCAATGAGGAACAATAAGGCCGCAAACAGGCTCCACGACCTGTCCGGGATGTAAAAGCAGGCAATAAAAACCGGGGTCATGCAAATGCGCAACAGCGTAAGCTTATTTGGCAGATTCATTCTTCTTCTCCCCATATATCATACTCTTGTGCGCGCGTCAGGCGCGCCTTTACATACATCCCTGGCTGGAGCCCCTCACGGAAGGGGAGCAGAACATTGCCGTCCACCTCCGGCGCTTCTGCGTAGGAGCGGCAATAGGCGGTATCGCCCCGTATGCCGTCCACCAGCACTTCGGTTACTTTGCCCACCCGGGCGCGGTTGCGCTGGAAGGAAATGCCCGCTTGCTGACGCATGAGCAGATCCAGCCGCTCTGCCTTTACCGGCTCAGGCACCTGGCCCTCCATTTCAGCCGCAACAGTGCCTTCCTCAGAGGAAAAGGCGAAAGCCCCAACCCGGTCAAAGGGATAGTCCCGTAAAAAGTCCAGCATTTCCTGGAATTGCTCTTGGGTTTCCCCGGGAAAGCCCACCATCATGGTGGTGCGCAGCATAAAATCCGGTGCGTTGCGCCGGATCCAGTCCAGCACCTGCTTGATATGCTGCTGGCTGCCCCGCCGGTTCATGGCTTTGAGCATCCGATCGTTGATATGCTGCAACGGAATATCCAAATAATTACATAATTTGGGCTCCATTGCAAGCCCTTCTACCAATTCCGGGGTAACCGTATCCGGATAGGTGTACAATACCCGTACCCAATGCAGCTTTTCAATGCGGCAAAGCCCCTGGAGTAGGGGAAGAAGCATGGGCTTATTGTAACGGTCCACCCCATATCCGGAAGTATCCTGGGCGATCACGGTAAGCTCCGTTACGCCGTCCTGGGCAAGGCGTTCGCCCTCTTCCCACAGGGCTTCCAGCGGTGTGCTGGTAAGGGGCCCGCGGATCAACGGAATGGCGCAATAAGCGCAACGGTTGTTGCAGCCGTCCCCAATGCGCAGGTAAGCGGAGTAGGAAGGCGTGGTGAGCACCCGTGGCGCAATGGGAGCGCATTGCACGCTGGTAGAGGCGGGGCCGCCCTGAAGCAGGCTGGGCAAAAGATGGTATTCCCGTACGCCCAGGAAAATATCTACCTCCGGCAGTTCCTGGCGCAGCTCTTCCCGGTAACGCTGGCTCAGACAACCTGTCACCACCAGCTTTTTGCAGCTGCCTGCCGCTTTATAAGCCGCCATTTCCAAAATGGTGTTAATGCTTTCCTGCTTGGAAGGCTCGATAAACCCACAGGTGTTGATAATAATAATCTCTGCGTCTTCCGGGCGGGATACAAAGCGAAACCCGCCGGATTGCTGGAGCAATCCCAGCATTCGCTCCGTGTCTACCCGGTTCTTGGAGCACCCCAGAGAAATCACCCCTACTGTTGCAGGGTTATTCATCGTCTGCATCATCCGAAAACGGTACCTCCTCCCAGGGTGGCGGCTCGCCGGGCTTCCGGGCCCAAGGAGCGTTAGGGTCGTCGTCCGCCATTGGAACGTTCATCCCACTGCCAAAGATTTGCTCATATTGCGCCCGGGTAATCAGCAGTTTGCGGGGCTTGCTGCCCTCGAACCCGCTGACATATCCTTTTTGCTCCATAATATCCACCAGCCTTGCTGCCCGGGCATAACCCACTCTCAGCCTGCGCTGAATCATGGAAATGCTGGCCTGGCCGCTGTCCAGCACAATGCGTACCGCTTCCCCCAGGAGTTCGTCCTCCTGTTTGCCGTTTCCTTGGGCTGCAGTGCCCCCATCGTGGGTTTCATCGATATCTTCGATGAGGCTTTCATCGAATTGGGGCGTCATATCCTGGTTTTGGAAGTGGCGCACCACCCGCTCCACCTCTTCATCCGATACATAAGCGCCCTGCACCCGCATAGGCTTGCCCGCGCCGTTGGGGTGGAAGAGCATATCCCCCCGGCCCAGTAGCTTTTCAGCGCCGGCAGTGTCCAGGATGATGCGGGAATCCACCGCTGAAGAAACGGCAAAAGCGATGCGGGAGGGGATGTTGGCCTTGATTAAGCCCGTGATGATATCCGCACTGGGGCGCTGTGTCGCCACAATCAGGTGGATGCCGCAGGCCCGGCCTAGCTGGGCGATTCGGCAAATGCTGTCTTCCACCGTATCCGGCGCCACCATCATCAGGTCTGCCAGCTCATCGATAATGATCACCAATTTGGGAAGCCGGGTGGCCTCGCTCTCTTGTAGCTCGTTATAGCGAGCCAGATCCCTGGCGCCCAGTTGGGCAAACTTACGGTAGCGGTCTGTCATTTCCTTCACTGCGCCGCACAGTGCCCCGGCAGCCTTTTTGGGTTCCGTTACCACCGGCACTTTCAGGTGGGGCAGGTTTCCAAACACGGAAAGCTCCACTACTTTAGGGTCCACCAGGATCAGCTGCAAATCCTGAGGGGAGGATTTATACACCAGGGAAATAATGATGTCGTTAATGCACACGCTTTTGCCGGAGCCGGTTGCGCCTGCAATCAGCAGGTGGGGCATCTTAGCCAGGTCCGTTACAATCACCTTGCCTGCGATATCTTTGCCCAGCGCCAGGGTGATGGGGGACTTTGCAGCGGCAAACTCCCGGCTTTCCACAATGTCGCGCAGCACCACAGTGGCGGTATCCTTATTGGGAATTTCAATGCCCACCGCGGCTTTGCCCGGGATCGGCGCTTCGATGCGTACCCGGGGCGCGGCCAGCGCCAGGGCAATATCGTCCGCCAAAGCGGTAATTTTATTTACGCGCACGCCGGGGGCGGGCTGTAATTCAAAGCGGGTGATTACAGGGCCTACGCTGATGTCTACCAGCTTGGCCGAAACGTTAAAACTCTGCAGAGTATCCACCAGCAATTTTCCTTTTTGCTCCGGATTTTCCGTGCTGCGGGAATAACTCGCCTGAGAGGAATTGAGCAGGCTGAACGCCGGAGGCTGATAAGGAGGCGGGACGGGTGCTTCCGCCTGGACAATAGCCGGCGCGCTGGCAGGCTCGGCTTCCACCTGGATGCCGGGTTGAGCAGGCGCTGGTTCCCCTGCCTTGGCGGGGCGTGTCCCAAAGGGGGCCGCAATTACGTTGTTCTGGCCAGCGCTGCTGAATTTGGGCCCCCGCAAGGAGGCGGGAGGCTCGCTTACCGGCACGGCCACAAAATCGTCCGGTTCTAATGGATCTGAGGGCGGCTCCTGTTCTAAGGGGGAAAAGGGTTCCGCTTGCTGCAGTGGTTCCGGTATGGGCCATTCCGCTTCCTGTGACGCAGCGCCCATTGGCTCTGGCGCTTCCGGCTCCTCTGCATGGGCTTTTTTCTTTTCAATAAATCCCTGAGAAGGGAAATAGGTCAAATCCGGCCCTTCCTGCCGTGGGCGGGGTTTAAGGTTGGAGGCAGGGAGCGGGTCCATATCCTTCTGAAGCGTGCGGGAAGGCTTGCGGGAAGATTGACGAGGCGCCGTATCTTCCTGCCCCAATGGTTCGGTGTAAAGTTGCTGGCGGGCAGCCCTGCGCTCGCTGACATGCTGGATGCCGGTTTTTACCTTTTGAGCAGCCTGTTGGCCTGTTTGCCGCAGTGAGAGCCGGGTCACCAGCAATAGAATAATTAAAATTCCTGCAATGGAAAAAATATACGCGCCGGCTTCACCGGTAAGAACCAGCAGAGGATAGCAGAGCAGCGCGCCCAGCGCTCCGCCGCCGGCATGATCGGTTTTGCCCAGGGCATATGCCGATTTTATGTAGGGAAGATACTCTGATGTGCCCAATAACGGCTTTGCAATCACCTGCAGCAAAGTCAACAGCAACAGCACGCCCAACAGGATAAAAGCCACCCGGCCTTTTTGCGGCGCGTGAGAGGCGCAGGCAATCAACAGGATACCGCCTATGGCCAACGCCACAGGAAGGGCATAGGCAAACAGGCCGAACAACCCGAACAACACTTCTGTAATAGCCTTGCCTACTACCCCAACTGCATCAAAATACAAACAAACGCCTAAAAAAACACCCAATGCGACAAAACTAACCCCCCAAATCTCCCGGCGGGTTTGCAGCGCTTCATTGCGTTTTTTTGCGGCTTTGGATCGTTTCTTCGCCATGCCTTACCTCCCCTGGAAACAAGTATCCCAGGATTTTTGCAAAGGTAGTGGCCAACGCCTTGGGCGTTGACTACTTGTTTATTATACCTCTATCCCAATAAAAATGGCAAGGGAAGGGGAGCGGTTGGAATTGTATGCGCTCCTTATGATATACTAAGTTTACCCTGGCAAACAGAGGGAAGGAGCATGCTATGAAATCATTTTTACGCGCCGTAGCGCTGCTGCTGGCTGTAGCGTTGGGCCTGCTTGCGCCGGGATGCGCTGCAGGGGGGGAGAACAGCGTCCCTACGCCTGCTGTAACGTTGCAGCCTGAGGCTACGCCTGCTTTGGCATTGCCTGAGCAAGGGATTGTCGCCTTTTCCCAAATGGAATATACACGGCCGGATACCCAGAAGATTTTAGCGCAGATGGAGCGCCTGGCCCAGCAGGCCCGGGCGTGTTCAGGGCCGGAACAGGCCTGCGCCCTGGCGCAGCAGTGCCAAGCCTATTACGATTATTTTTCCACCATGCTTTGTTTGGCCATGCTGCACTCCAGTATGGATAAAAACGATAGCTACTGGGCGGCAGAGGAAACCGAGCTGTCTCAGCAGTCGGCGCAGATCAGCGCTGCGCATTCCACTTTTTTGCACGCCCTGGGGGATACGCCTTACCGGCAGCAGGTGGAAGCGGAACAGGGAAAATACTATTTTGCGGATTTGGACGCAACAGAGTATGTCACGGAAGAAACGGAGCCGTTGTTCCAACAGGAAGCCGCACTGATCAGCGAATATTCCCAAAAGGTGAATACGCTCACCATTTCTTACCAGGGCCAGCAGCTTACTTTGGATGCTGTGATGGCCATTGAGGACTATACTTCGTTTATGGAGGCGTTTCACCTCTGGATGGATGCTTATGGGGAGGAAATCGGGGGCATCTATGTAGAGCTGGTGGCTTTGCGGCAGAAGATTGCCCACACCCTGGGGTTTGCACAATATGTTGATTTGGTGTTCGCTATGGAGCAGCGGGATTATACGCCCCAAATGGTGCAGGAGTGGATCCGCAACATGCAAAAGCAGCTGCTGCCTGCCTACCGGGAGCTGGAGAAGGTGGGCGCAAATTATTATCCTCAGGTATCGGTAAATCTGGAGGATGCCCTGGCGTTTGTGGGGGAAACGCTGGAGGCGCTTTCACCGGAACTTTCTCCCTCCCTTGCCGGCATGCTTCAGTATGACCTATGCGACCTGGAACCCAGGGTGGGAAAGGAAAGCGGCGCATATACCACATACCTCGCTTTATATGAAGCCCCCTTCTTTCTGGAGTCCTACACGGGAGACGCCTGGAGCCTGTCCACCCTGATCCATGAATTTGGGCATTTTAACGACTATTACACCACCCATAACAAAATACCGGAAACGGTGGATACATCCGAAATTTTTTCCCAGGGGCTGGAACTGTTGTTCTCCAGATATTATTTGGATGCCTTTGGAGAGGATGAAGGGTATCAGATGATGTACGATGTCCTGTCCGATGCCTTTTATACCCTGATTAGCCAGCCGTTTTATACCGCCATTGAGCTGGAGGTATATCAGCTGCCCCAGGAAGAACTCAATTTGGAAAATATCTGCGCCATCGCCCGCCGCCAGGCGGAACGGTTTGGATATGGCTCTGAAAACAGCGACTATTACGCCAAAGCATGGATGCGGGTTTCTCATTTGTTTGAAATGCCGTTTTACACCTTTAGCTATGCCACCTCCATGGATGTGGCGCTGCAGCTGTGGGAGATTGCCTTAGAGGATGAGTCGCAAGCGGTGGAAGCTTATCTGACGCTGCTCAAACGGGAGCAAAGCTGGGAGTTTATCCAAAACGTGGAGGCAGCAGGGTTAAAGAGCCCCTTTGCCCCTGGACGCATGGAACACCTGGCCCAGTTGTTCCAACAATATCTTGTGGAAGAGGATTGGCCTTTGTTCCGCCTGGCCGCATAGAGCCGACGAGCAAACACAAAAGCCGGAGGTAATAAGGGGCCAAAGCTTGCGCTTTGGCCCCTTATTACCTCCGGTTATGCTTTCATTATTGTTTTTTCAGGGCAACTACCCAGGGAAGCAAGCCGCCTGCCGCAGTGCGGGCCTGGGAGATGGGCGCCATAGCCCGCTGCCCTTTGATGCAGCGCTGGAGCAACGCGTATTCCATGGTATACAGTATGGCTACGCCCCCCGGAGCCAGCCATTGGGGGAGCTTTTCCAATAATCCCGCATATAGCCGCCGGTTATCGTCGTGGCTGCCGACCCGGTTGCCAAAGGGAAGGTTGGCAAGCACCAGGTCAAAAGGCTCCCGCGCCTGGAACGTAAGGCAATCTTTATGGAGAATTTTTGCTATGCTGTGAGCGGCGGCTACATTTTCCCGGGCTTTTTGCACCGTGTCTCCCACCAGCTCCAACCCCGTCAGACAGGCGCAGGGGGAGAGCAGGCCCCGCTCAATGAGCAGCGTACCGCTGCCGCAGCAAGGGTCCAGCACCCGCAAAGGCCGCTGCGGCGTAAAGGCCTGGGAATAACGGCATAAAGCCGCTGCAGTGGCAGGCTGTATGGAGGCGCTGATGGCTTGCCGGCGGTAACCAAAGCGCTGGTCCTGATACGTAAAGAGCTTGCACAGAACGTCTAAGCGGCCCTGGTTGAATGGCTGCACCCGGAGCTCTACCTCATATTGGGAGGGGCTGTTGCGCAAAACCTGGCCTGCGGAATCAAATTTGGCCGCAACCGCCCGGGCAAATGCGCCCCGGTCGGTTTCCAAACGGCATTCCACTCGGTAAGAATAGGGCGGGGGGCCGTCATGGCAGCTTTGCAGCAGCTGGAATAACGGCACCCGGCATGCTGCCGCAGCGCTGGTCCCGGTAATACCAGCGTCATAACGTCCCTGCCCATCCGGCGGGGGCAGGGTAGCCTGGCCCAAGGGGAACAACGCTTCTGTAAAACACCGGGCACGAAACAACCCCTTCCAGTCCTGGGTGAGGACTTGTACGCCATCGCTCCATACGTTACGCACGGCAATTCCCAGCCCTTCCAGCTCTTGCCCCAATAAAGTGCCAAACCCGGCAGGCGCGTATAGCGTAATGGTTCTGGGCGAGGATAAACCGGTAAAACGGTGTTTGCTCCCAGGGGATAACCGGCTCAATGCCATGCGCAGCGCTTCCCCTTCCTCCCGGTCATGCTTGTCCTCTGCGTCCAGAGCCGGCAAGGGGAGAGCCTGCAACGCTTTGCGGGCTTCCTGGCCGCCTGTGGCGCCCAGGGCAAGTATGATGGAAGGACGCACAAATCGCGTTTCTTCCCTTTGCAAAGCTTGAAGCAAGGCCGGGGTGTCGGATTGGCTTTCCAGCGCACCCAGTAACCGCGCCGCATTTTTGCGGGTTTTTGCCACATCAGACGCCAGCGCCTGATAGAGGGGCGTCCGGTCCGAAAAGGCTTGGTTAATCAGCGCCCGTTCCCGGGCGCTCTTTGCTGCCGCGCATAGGGCGGAAAGCGGAGCAGCCCCTTCCATGGGCGCTTCCTGAAACAGGTGAATTTGCTGCTGTATTTCCGCCTGCAGGGCGGGATCCTGCCCATGCCGCTTCATGGCTGCCTCGCAGCTGCCTGACGAATAGCAGCCAACACCGCTTTTGTACCATCGGCATTGGGCGCCTGCTCCATGGCCTTTACATACTGCGCCCGGTTTTCATATACCTGGAAGACGGCTTCCAAAAGCGTATCTGCCGTCATCTGTTCTTGTTCCAACATACGGGCAAACCCCCGTTTTTCAAAATAAGTGGCGTTTAGGATTTGGTCCCCCCGGCTGGCGGAAAGGGGCAGGGGTACCAGCACCGCAGGCTTTTTCAGCGCCAGAAACTCAAACACCGCATTGGCCCCCGCGCGGGAGAGCACCACATCCGTCATGGCCAGTAAATCCGGCAGCTCAGGGCCAATATATTCATACTGCAGGTACCCCGGCTGATTGTGGGCGGGAGAAAGCTTCCCTTTGCCGCACAGGTGGATTACGTGAAAACGGGGCAACAGCCTGGGCAAAGCCCCACGCAACGCCTCATTGATAGCCTGTGCGCCTAAAGATCCCCCCATCATCAGCAAAATGGGCTTGTCGTTGGAAAGCCCCGTAAAGGCAAAGCCTTTTTGCGCGTTGCCCTGATAGAGCTCCGCCCGGATTGGGGTGCCGGTAAAGAGCCCCTTGCCGTTTTTAATGTGCGTCAGGGTATCTTCGAATGTAACCAGAACCTGGTCGGCATAACGCATGGCGATGCGGTTGGCAAGTCCCGGCGTATAGTCGGATTCATGCACCAACACTGGCGCTCGCTTTTTCGCACCCAGTACCACCGGCACGGACACAAAGCCGCCTTTGCTGAATACCACGTCGGGATGGAGGGCTTTCACCAGCTTTTTGGATTGAGAAATTCCCTTCATCACCCGAAATGGATCGGAAAAGTTTTTCAGGCTGAAGTAGCGCCGCAGTTTGCCTGAGGAGATGCAGTGGTAAATAACATCCGGCTGGGCGGCAATCAGCTGCCGCTCGATGCCGTCTGCGGTCCCTGCGTAATGGATGGCCCAGCCTTCGGCCTGCAATTGCCGGATCAGGGCGATGTTGGGGGTAACGTGACCGGCGCTGCCACCGCCGGTAAATAACGCAGTTTTCATGTTCAGAAGGCCCTTTCCCTGGAGCCGTAAGCGGCCCCTCTGCTCATTAGTGTATGTCAAATCCGCTGTTTTTGCCAAACAATGTGGTTCTGCCTGCAAGAGTATACCATAAAATGACGGTTCGGCGTTAGAGTTTTCTTAAGATATAAGGATAATAAGTGCAATATCATAAAATAGTGTTATAATAAAATTCGCGACGATACACGAAAAATAACGAAGGGGATGAAAGATATGGAGGGGGAACTCCAAAAACGTTATGGCCTGTCAACCGCAATCTCTATGGTTGTGGGCATCGTCATCGGGTCGGGTGTATTTTTTAAGGCCAGTAAGGTGCTGGCGAATACCCAGGGCAGCATGGGGGGCTGTCTGCTTACCGTAGCAATTGTAGGACTGGTAATGCTTATCTGCTCCTACATTTTTTCTGTTTTGGCTACCCGTTATGAAAAAGTAAATGGGATTGTGGATTATTCTGAGGTTGCCATGGGCTCCAAATACGCCTATTATATGGGCTGGTTTTTAACTACCCTGTATTATCCCAGCCTCACAGCCTGCCTGGCCTGGGTGTCCGCCCAGTATACCTGCGTGTTGCTGGGAGTAGAGCTGTTTGGCGGCATCCATGTGGGCATTGGAGCATTTTACTTGGTTTGCGGATATGTGCTCAACTCCCTTTCCCCTAAGCTGGCTGGCAAGTTTCAGGTATCTACTACCATAATTAAACTCATTCCATTGGGACTGATGGCGGTAGTGGGAACCATTATGGGGCTTGTTAACGGCGCCACAATAGAGGCTTTTACCCAGACACAGGCTGCTGCGGGCTCCACGAGCGGCGGGCTTTTTGGCGCAATTGTTGCCTTTGCCTTTTCTTATGAAGGCTGGATTATCGCCACTGCCATCAACGCAGAACTCAAAGACGCGAAGAAAAACCTGCCAAAGGCACTGCTCATCGGCGCAACGATTGTGGTCGTTATCTACCTGGCTTACTTTATCGGGCTCACCGGGGCGCTGCCCGTGGGCGAGATGCTGGAGGCGGGAGATAACCTGCCCAAATTGGCGTTTCAAAGCGTATTTGGCACCGCTGCGGGCACCATCGTTATGGTATTTATCGTGATTTCCTGTCTGGGAACCATGAATGGCCTGATGTTAGGCTGCTGCCGCGGCATTTACTCCATCGCGACCCGGGGCAGGGGCCCTGCGCCCGCTCTGTTCGCCCAGGTGGACAGAAAAACCAATATGCCCACCAACTCAACCATATTTGGCCTGCTGCTGTGCGGTTTCTTCTATTTTTACTGGCAAGTCTGTTTCTGGGATACCCGTGTGACAGGATTGCTGTCCCTGCCCGCATTTTTGAGTTGGGAACCGGACGAACTCCCAATTATAACCCTTTATGCAGGCTATATTCCCATTTTTATTTCCATGATGAGAAAAGAACGGGATTTAAGCCCCTTCAAACGCTTTATCATGCCGGGGCTAGGGGTAGCCAGTTGCCTGTTTATGGTGTTCTGCGCCTGCTATGCTTACCGGATGGATGCGGTGTATTATTTGATCGTGTTCCTGATCGTAATGGCCATTGGCTGGTTTATTGACCGCAGGACACAGGCAAGAGCCCACATATAATCTCACAAAAACAAGCCCGCCATACGGCGGGCTTGTTTTATCAAAGCAATATGAGAAAATGGGCTGCAGCCCGATAGGCCGCTTTCGCGAAAGAGATCAATAGTTTTCCGCCAAAATCTGGAAGAAAGCTTGGGGATGTGCGCACACGGGGCATACCGCAGGCGCTTCTTCGCCTTCATAAATGTGGCCGCAGTTGGCGCACTGCCAAACCACTTTTTGATCCTTTTTAAAGACCTTGCCGTTTTCAATGTTGGTCAACAGGGCGCGATAACGCTCTTCGTGGCGTTTTTCAATAGCAGCTACGCCGTCCATCATCTTGGCAATGTGGTCAAACCCCTCTTCCCGCGCTTCTTTGGCCATGGTGGCGTACATGTCGGTCCACTCATAGTTTTCGCCGGCAGCGGCGTCCTTCAGGTTTTGTTCTGTGGCAGGGATGCCGTCATGCAACAGCTTGAACCAGAGTTTGGCGTGCTCTTTTTCGTTGAGCGCTGTCTCGGTGAACAATGCGGCCATTTGTTCATAGCCGTCTTTCTTTGCCTTGGAGGCATAATAGAGGTACTTGGTATGGGCCTGGGATTCTCCGGCAAATGCTGCTTGAAGGTTTGCTTCCGTCTTGGTGCCTTTTAAATTCATAATCGTTGTGCTCCTTTCGTTTGGGTAAAATGATGTTATCATCCATATTTTCTTTATTATACCGTTTTATTGATCAACCGTTCAACTTGTTTTGAAACAAAAAAGTTAGGTTAAGATAACTTTTTTTCGGGTAAAGTCGGTTCCTGCCGCTTGCGTTTGCGCCGCCCCTTGAGCCCAGAGCCTTCATGGATGGTATATAACAGGGAAAACTGCCGCTGCAATAGGGAAACCAGCTCCGTAAAGGACTTTAAAGTGCGGTTTAGCAACGCGCAAAGCTGCTGATTGCGCAGTTCCAGCTCTTTGCATTTGGCCAACAGCTCCAGCTCCTGTTGCGCAAAAGCGTCGTTCGCCCGGGCCAACGCCGTGTTTTGCTGGTTCATACGCTCCAGTTCCCGTTGGGCTTCTTCCAATTGCACCCGGACGGAGGCGTGCTCCGCTTCAGGTGTCAGTGGGGCGGAAAAGGCAGCCTGCATGGCAGCGAAACTCCCTTTTTGCGGTTTGGGTACCGAGGGATAGCGTAAAAGCCCCCGGGGGGCATGATAGGCTTGCCACAGGGTAAGAAAAGGCCCTTGCCGGTAAACCTGCCCGTCTCGGAGCCACACTGCCTGGGTGCAAAGCCGGGCTGCAATCTCTAGCTCCTGGGTACACAACAATACCGCCATGCCTTTGCGCTGCTGCGCCCGGATGCGGCGCAGGCAATCCTCGCGAAAAGGCAATGGGCAAAGCTCCAAAGCACCTTGGAGGATCAAAACCTGGGGTTCCAGCAGCAGGCTTAGCGTTAACCAAAGCTGAGCGCGCAGGCCTTTTTGCAACTGCTCCAGGGGGCGTTGTTCAAACAGGGTTTCCCCTATGCCGCAAAGAACCCGTGCCTGTTCGGCCACTGCGGCGGCCTGTTTGGCACGGCAGCCGTGCAGGCGGCAAATCAGGCGCAGGTTTTGCCCCGCAGTGTAGGCGTTTATAAAGGCATCCTCTTTACCCAGGGCCGCCAACGCCCGCCCGTTGCAGGTGAATTGGCCTTGCTGGGCTTTTTGCAGCCCCGCCGCCATTTCCAACACCCATTGGCTGCCCTCGCCCAGCAAAGCCATGCCGTTGCCGGCTTCAACGCAAAAGCTTACCCCGCCCCGCGCCTCAGAGGCCTTTGCTTTGCCGGGAAACAGAGCATGATAAATGCGAAGCAATGCAGGCCCGTCAGCCTTGGCGGCGGGCACAACGTTGGAAAAGGTTAAAACAGGCGTGCCCATGGGGCTTCCTCCTTCCGGCAGCGCCGGAATTCCTGCGCTCCAAAAACCATTGGCCGCTGGAATTTCTTCAGGCGGCCAAAGCGTTTGCTTTACCCCCTTTGTGAAAATCAGGTTGTCCCCATAGCATGTGCAGTTTTGGAAGATTGTTGCAAATTTTTTGGAATGAATAGTATGGCTTGAAAACTTTTTTGTCAGATCCCCAGTAGGTCCCAAAGCCACAGCCCCGTACCCAGGATGGCGGCAAAAGCGTTGCAAAGCATCAGCCCCATCGGGCCGCGGCGCTTTTTCTTGCCCTTGCGGCCTTTGTATTCCAGCGCTGCAATGATTAGCCCCACAACGGAACAGGCTGTGGCAGTAAAAACGGGAAAACGGGCCCAAAAGCCAGCTTTCAATACCAATGCGTCCAGGCAAAGCGCCCAGGCGGCAATGCAGCATAGGCTGCTCAAAAACATGGTCATATACGTCTCCTGCAAAAAAAATGGCTGGTTTACACAATTCCCCGTTACGATGCTGCATGCTGGGGCGGACGATTGCCTTTCCGCCTGCAAAAAAAGCTTTTAGCCGGGGAAGATTGTTAATTTTTTTATTATATCACGCGAATGTCACAAAAAACATATGGAAGCTTGGCCTGAGAACATGCTATACTAAACTGAATTTGAAGGTATTTTATGAAGGAGGTTTTCCAACATGCAATATTCCCGCGAAGTGGAGGAAATGGTATGCGTCGCAAAAGGCGCAAAGCATGACCCCGCACCCATCCCGGAAGAGGGAAAATGGGTAAAGGCGAAACAGATCAGCGATATCTCCGGCCTGACCCATGGCGTAGGCTGGTGTGCCCCACAACAGGGCGCTTGCAAGCTCACGCTGAACATAAAGGACGGCATCATTGAAGAGGCGCTGGTAGAAACGCTGGGCTGCTCCGGCATGACCCACTCTGCCGCTATGGCTTCTGAAATCCTGCCGGGCAAAACCATTTTGGAAGCGCTCAACACCGACCTGGTGTGCGACGCCATCAACACTGCCATGCGCGAGCTGTTCCTGCAGATCGTATACGGTCGTTCCCAGAGCGCATTCTCCGAAGGCGGATTGACCATCGGCGCAGGCCTGGAGGATTTGGGCAAAGGCCTCAGGTCCCAGATTGGCACCATGTATGGCACCAAAGCCAAAGGCGCCCGGTATCTGGAAATGGCGGAAGGCTATGTGCTCAAGATCGGCCTGGATGAGAACAATGAAATCATTGGCTACCAGTTCGTCAGCCTGGGCAAGATGATGGATGCCATCAAAAAGGGTATGGATCCCAAGGAAGCTTATGAGAAGAACATCGGCACCTATGGCCGCTTTGCAGAGGCCAAGACCGTGATCGACCCGCGCCATCAGTAAGGAAGGAGGCCACACACTATGATCACATTCGAGGGTTACGAAAGAAGAATCAACAAGATCGAAGCGGCTCTTTCCCAGTATGGCATCAAAAGCCTGGAAGAGGCCAAGCAGGTATGTAACGACAAGGGTGTGGACCCGGAAGCCATTGTGCGCGGCATTCAGCCCATCGCTTTTGAAAATGCCGTTTGGGCCTACACTGTAGGCGCGGCCATGGCCATCAAAAAAGGCTGCAAAACCGCTGCAGAAGCGGCGGAAGCCATCGGCGAAGGCCTGCAGTCCTTCTGCATTCCCGGTTCCGTTGCCGACCAGCGCCAGGTAGGCCTGGGCCACGGCAATCTGGCGGCTATGCTGCTGAGAGAAGAGACCAAATGCTTTGCTTTCCTGGCAGGCCATGAGAGCTTTGCCGCTGCGGAAGGCGCCATCGGCATTGCAAAAACTGCCAACAAAGTGCGCAAACAGCCCCTGCAGGTTATTTTGAACGGCTTGGGCAAGGATGCAGCTTATATCATCTCCCGCATCAATGGTTTCACCTTTGTGGAAACGGCGTATGATTATTACACCGGCGAGTTAAAGGTGGTGTATGAAAAGGCCTTCTCCCAGGGCGACCGGGCCAAGGTCCGCTGCTATGGTGCGGATGATGTGAATGAGGGCGTTGCCATCATGCGCAAGGAAAATGTGGATGTGTCCATCACCGGAAACTCCACCAGCCCCACTCGCTTCCAGCACCCTGTAGCCGGCACCTATAAGAAATGGTGCATGGAAAACGGCAAGAAATATTTCTCCGTTGCTTCCGGCGGCGGCACCGGCCGTACCCTGCATCCGGATAATATGGCTGCCGGCCCTGCCAGCTATGGCATGACTGACACCATGGGCCGCATGCACTCTGACGCCCAGTTTGCAGGTTCTTCCTCCGTTCCTGCCCACGTGGAAATGATGGGCTTGATCGGCATGGGCAACAACCCCATGGTGGGCGCAAGCGTTGCGGTAGCGGTTGCTGTGGAAGAAGCGATGAAATAAGCCGGGTTTGCATATCCGTAGTGAACCGACAGGATGCTTCCGTTTTATGGAAGCATCCTTTTGTTTGCTTTGAGTCCCGGGTTTCCCAACCCCATAATAGGCTGCAGAATAATTTTTTTTGCAAACCAGTTATTAGAATATACAAAACAAAAATATTTTTGCTTATATATAAAATAATAAAAATAATTATCAAAATACATGAGATATCTTTACATTTTGCGGCAATCACCCTATCATAAAGAAAAAAATAGGCAGGCTCGATTATGGATAATATAGATCTGATCATTTTACGTTGCCTCAAGGAAAACGCAAGACAAAACGCCTCTGTAATCGGTGAAAAAGTCAATATGTCCGTATCTGCTGTGATTGAGCGGATTAAAAAAATGGAAAACAGCGGCATTATTCAGCAATATACGCTGCTGGTGAATGAAAAGCTGATTGGCAAGGACATCTCTGCGTTTATTTCCATCAGTTTGGAACATCCCAAATACAACGAAGGATTTATAGAGGCCGTGCGGCGGTGCTCCCAAATCCTGGAGTGCCATTATATTGCAGGTGAATTTGATTTTCTGTTGAAGGTCGTCACCAACTCTACCCAGGGGCTGGAGCGGGTGTTAAGCGACATCAAAAGCATTCACGGCGTATCATCCACCAAAACCCAGGTGGTGCTCTCCTCTGTGAAGCGGGATTACGCAGTGCTGCCGGATCCTTTGCCCTGAATTTTTTTGTCTGAACGAGTACTTCTGTCCAGAAAATATGATACAAGTTATCAGGAGGAATCATTATGGTAATCGGTATCCCCAAAGAGATCATGCACGGTGAGGACCGTGTCTCCGCCACCCCGGAAACTGTTGCAAAAATGGTGAAGGACGGCGCGGTCGTGCTGGTGGAGAAACATGCAGGCAAGGGCGCTTTCTTTGCAGATGAAGCATATGCCTCCGTTGGCGCAGAGATCGTGGACGATGTTGCCGAGCTTTACAACAGAGCCGAAGTGATTTTGAAGGTGAAGGAACCCCTCTTCAACGAAGAGAAAAATTGCTCCGAAATTGATCTGATGCATGACGGACAATATTTGATCACCTTTATCCATCCCGCGGCTCCAGTGAACCATGAAATGGTAAAGGCTATGGCGAAAAAGGGCGTTATTAGCCTCACTTTGGACGGGGTGCCCCGGATTTCCCGTGCGCAAAAGATGGATGCCCTGTCCTCCATGAGCACCTGCGCAGGCTACAAGGGGATTTTAATGGCTGCCAACGATCTGCCCAAGTTTATGACCATGATTATGTCCAGCGCCGGCACGATCAAGCCCGTCAACGTGTTGGTCATCGGCACCGGCGTTGCCGGGCTGCGCGCTTTGGCTACTGCTAAGGGCCTGGGCGCCAAGATCCACTCCGCGGATATCCGCCCAGTGGCCAACGAAAATGCCACCAGCTTCGGCGCCAAGATCATTGAGCTGGGCATCCCTGCGGAAGTAGCCGTGGGAGAGGGCGGCTATGCGCTGACCCTGCCGGAAGAGTGGCTCATCCATGAGCGTGAAGTGCTGGCCAAGGTGGTGCCTGATATGGATATCATTTTCTGCTCCGCTCTGGTGCCCAGCCATCTGGCTCCCGTAATCCTCACGGATGAGATGGTAGCTTCCATGAAACCGGGTTCTGCCATTGTGGATATCTCCATTGATCAGGGCGGCAACTGCGCCATCACCGACCCCGGCGTCCGCTGCGTCAAGCATGATGTGGTGATTGAGGGCATTAAGAATATCCCCGGCATGCTGCCCACCAGCTCCACCTGGATGTTCGCCAATAACATCTATGAACTGCTCCATTACCTCACCAAGGAAGGCAAAATCGAACTGGACCGCAGCGACGAAATTGTGGCAAAAACCCTGACCACCATCGGCGGCGAGATCGTCCATGCTGGCGCCAGAGAGGCCATGGGCATCTGATAACCCCATTTCTGTTCGGGGTGATGGCTGGCAATCCACGCATCGCCCCGTTTCTTTTTGCGCCATTTACTAAAACAGAACGGAGAAAACTATGCATCCCGTATTACTTGTTCTCATCTTCATCGTATCCACGTTGGTGGGTTACAAGCTCATCCGTAACGTCCCCAGCCTGCTGCATACCCCCCTCATGTCCGGCATGAACGCCTTGTCCGGCATTACGGTGCTGGGCGCTCTCTCCGCTGCGGGCGCAGCTGTGGCGCTGGGCAGCAGAGTTTTAGGGTATATTGCAATTTTCCTTGCCATGCTCAATGTAGCAGGGGGATTTGGCGTGACCCACCGAATGCTTCGTATGTTCCATAAAAAGGAGGACCAGCAATGAGCGATCTTCTGTATTATCTCATCTGCCTTGTGCTCACCGTGGGGGTTCTGGTTGGCATTGCCATGATGAGCAAAGTCAAATCCTCCGTAATGGGCAACCTGCTCAGCGCTCTGTGTACTGCAGTGGCGATTTTGGTCACCTTATATAAATACAACCTCATGTCTCAGGCGGGGCTGTGGATCTGCCTCGTTGTAGGCCTGGTAGCTGGCCTGGGGGCAGCTTACCGGATCAAGATGATTGAAATGCCCCAAGCGGTTGCCTTGTTGAATGGCTTTGGCGGCGCGGCTTCAGCGCTGGTGGCGCTGGTTTCCCTGCTTAGCGGGCAGCTTGCCGGGGGCTTTGCCCTGTTTACCGGAGGCCTTGCGCTGGCCATTGGTATGATCACACTCACGGGCAGCCTGGTCGCTGCGGGAAAACTCCATAAAATCATCTCCCAACGGCCGGTGATCTGGAAAAACCATTCCGCTGTGGTAGGTTTGTCCATCATCGCCTCCTTAGTTTTTGTAGTCCTTACGCCTTTCCCGCTTTTGCCCATGGGGCTCCTTGCGGTTTTGATTGTTGTAGTGACCGGCTTTTTTGGCATCGCCTTTTCCATTCGTGTAGGCGGCGCTGACATGCCCATCACCATTTCCCTGCTGAACTCCCTTTCGGGTGTTGCAGGCTCCATTGCGGGCATGGCCATTGGCGACCCGCTGCTGGTGGCCATTGGGGGTGTGGTAGGCGCTTCCGGCCTGCTGCTGACCCAAATTATGTGCCGGGCTATGAACCGGCATCTGATGGATATTCTCCTGGGTAAGACCTCTGCGCCCGCGCCCAAAGCAACGTCCCAAGCCAAAGCGGAGGCTGAAGCCCAAGGGGCGGATATTGCTCCCGCAAAAGAAGAAGACCCGGCTCAGGTGTTGAAAAACGCGAAAAAGGTCATCATCGTTCCGGGGTACGGCATGGCGTTGGCGCAGGCCCAGGGAGCGGTAAAGCAGATCGTGGATCAGCTGGAAGCCCAGGGTACGGAAGTCAAGTTTGCCATCCATCCAGTGGCAGGGCGCATGCCTGGGCATATGAACGTACTTCTTTGCGAAGCGGATATTCCGTATGAGCAGCTTTATGAAATGGACGCCATCAATCCGGAGTTTCAAGACTGCGACGCAGTTCTGGTCATCGGCGCAAACGACGTATTGAACCCAGCGGCCAATACGGCGGAAGGAACGCCTATTTATGGCATGCCGGTTCTGGATGTGGCCAGCGCAAAGCATGTTATCATTTGCAACTATGATTTAAAGCCCGGCTATGCAGGGGTGGAAAATCCCCTCTATCACCGGCAGCAAGGGGTGTCTCTTCTGCTGGGGGATGCGGCTAAGACCCTTTTGGCCCTCAATGCAGGGATCGCCGCGGCAGGAAAATCGGAGGACGAGGCCAATGCAAAAGAGGAAGATCCGGCTCAGGTGCTGAAAAACGCGAAAAAGGTCATCATCGTTCCGGGGTACGGCATGGCGTTGGCGCAGGCCCAGGGGGCGGTAAAGCAAATCGTGGATCAGCTGGAAGCCCAGGGTACGGAAGTCAAGTTTGCCATCCATCCAGTGGCAGGGCGCATGCCTGGGCATATGAACGTACTTCTTTGCGAGGCGGATATTCCGT
>JAEXFV010000079.1 GCA_023451115.1 Bacillota bacterium | reverse complement strand
GATACTCTACCGCCAGCACAGCCTGGGCGCCGGCAGGAATATTTTCGTAATAATCGTCTACCTGCGGCTCGGAAAATACGGTAGTCTTGCAGCGTTCCATCAGCGTTGGGGAAATCCCCTCCACGTCATACCGGTTTAACACCCGTAAACCGCGAATAGATTGGATGCCCAAAAAAGACCGGACGTCCTCTAACAGGGTATTTGCCTCCTGCCGGAACCCTTCCTTCTTTTCTACATAAATCCGGTATACCATAACTACCCGTTCCTTTCTTCCTGCAACGCCCGTTTACCAATGTCCCGCCGGTAAAATGCCCCGGGGATTTTTACTTGCTCTACGGCCTCATAAGCGTTTGCAACCGCCTGCGCAAGGTTGTCCCCCAAAGCCGTCACCCCCAGCAGCCGGCCGCCGGCGGTGACCAGTTTGCCCTCTTTGCGCGTGGTGCCTGCGTGGTATACCTGCACTTCACTGCTTTGCGCCACATCCCCCAGGTCTACCGGCAGGCCCTTTTCATATTTGCCGGGATACCCGCCGGAGGCGATCACCACACAGCAGGCCGCCCCGGGATGCCACTCCACCGGAATATCCGCCAGCGTCCCACCTGCCACTGCCTGCATGATGCAAAGCAGATCCGTTTTGAGCAATGGCAATACCACCTGCGTTTCCGGATCCCCAAAGCGGCAATTGTATTCAATGACTTTTGGGCCGTCTTTGGTAAGCATTAAACCAAAATAGAGGCAGCCCCGGAACGTCCTTCCTTCCTGATTCATCGCCTTGATGGTGGGCAAAAAAATCTCCTTCATGCAGCGCTGGGCTATTTCCGGCGTATAGCAGGGGTTGGGAGCAACCGTACCCATACCGCCTGTGTTGGGGCCAACATCCCCGTCGCCTGCCCGTTTATGATCCATGGAGGACACCATGGGCACAACCGTTTTTCCATCGGTAAACGCCAGCACAGATACCTCCGGGCCGGTGAGAAACGCCTCCATCACCACCCGGCTGCCGCTCTCGCCAAAGATTTTATCCTCCATCATGGACTGCACCGCCTGGCGAGCCTCCTGCTGATCCTGGCAAATGATCACGCCCTTGCCCAGCGCCAACCCATCCGCCTTGACCACCAGAGGATATGCTGCGGTCTTCAGATAGTCCAACGCCCCTTCCAGGGTTTCGCACACGGCATAATCCGCAGTGGGGATGTGATAGCGCCGCATCAGATCCTTTGCAAACACTTTGCTGCTTTCGATGATAGCTGCATTTGCCCTGGGGCCAAATGCAGGGATGCCCAATTCCTCCAGGCGGTCCACCGCGCCCATGGCCAGAGGATCATCCGGGGCTACTACAGCAAAATCCACCGGATGCGCTTTGGCAAAAGCGATCATCCCCTCAATATCCGTAGCTGGAATGGGGACGCATGCCGCGTCGGCCGCAATGCCCCCGTTGCCCGGCAGGGCCCATATGGTTTCCACATTGGGATTTTCCCTGATTTTTTTGATGATGGCATGTTCCCGACCGCCGCCGCCCACCACTAAAATGTTCATCCGTTTTGCCCTCCCGTTTCCCTAATGGTGGAACAACCGCATGCCGGTAAAGGCCATGGCGATGCCATACTGGTCGCAGGTAGCAATCACATGATCATCCCGAATGGATCCCCCGGGCTGCGCCACGTAAGCAACGCCGCTGCGGCGGGCGCGCTCAATATTATCCCCAAAGGGGAAGAACGCGTCGCTGCCCAGAGACACTCCGTTTAACTTGGATAACCACGCCTGCTTCTCCTCCTTGGTGAGGGGCTGCGGGCGCTGTGCAAAAAAGTTTTGCCACACCTGTTCTCCCAGCACATCCTCGCTTTGCTCCGAAAGGTAGCAGTCAATGGCATTATCCCGCTCGGGCCGGGAAAGGGCGGGCGCAAATTGCAGCCCCAACGCCTTGGGATGCTGCCTCAACCACCAAATATCCGCCTTATTTCCCGCCAGCCGGGTGCAGTGGATACGGGACTGTTGCCCTGCGCCAACGCCGATGGTTTGGGCGTTTTTTGCATAACAGACCGAGTTGGACTGGGTGTATTTCAATGCGATCAAAGCCACCAGCAAATCCCGCCTGGCGTCCAGGGAAATTTCCTGGTTTTTCGTGACCACGTTCTTTAGCATATCCTCCCGGATAGCCAGGGCGTTGCGTCCCTGCTCAAAGGTAATGCCATATACCTGTTTGTGTTCTATCGGCGCCGGAACATAATTTTCATCTATCTGGATCACGGTATAACCGCCCTTGCGCTTGGCTTTGAGCAATTCCAGAGCTTCCGGCTCATACCCGGGAGCGATTATGCCATCGGACACTTCCCTGGCGATGATCCTGGCGGTGGAAACGTCGCAAGTGCCGCTTAATGCGATAAAATCTCCAAAGGAAGACATGCGGTCCGCCCCTCTGGCCCTGGCGTAAGCGCAGGCCAATGGAGACAGCGGGCCCAAGTCATCCACAAAATACATACGGGCTTCCTCTTTCGTCAACGGCAGCGCAACCGCGGCGCCGGCAGGGCTAACATGCTTAAAAGAAGCGGCTGCCGGCAGGCCGATGGCCTCCTGCAGTTCCCGCACCAGCTGATAGCCATTGAGCGCGTCTAAAAAATTGATATACCCTGGATTGCCGTTTCGCACCTGAATGGGTAGATTTTCTCCCCCTTCCATATAAATGCGGGCGGGTTTCTGATTGGGGTTGCAGCCGTATTTTAAGGCCAACTCGTTCATGGATAGCCTCCTTTATCGATTTTTATTGAACAGGTAAGTCGTAGTATCCCCACTGGTTAGGGAAACGCCCCGAACAAACAACGACACCTTGTTGTCCGCATCCAGGCTTTCCCACAACACCTTTGCCATATCACCTACCGAGCCCTGCAGCCCCACCGGGCGAGGCGCTCCCTGGAAAGAAGGCAGCGGGTCTCCATCCGTCTGGTAAGTGTGGATGAGCCGTCCTTCCCCTGCAATTGGCTGGGGGTAATCATAAAATTCCCGGATACATCCTCCATCCCCGCCCCGTTTGAGAATGGAAAGGCTATAGGCAAGCCTGCCGTTTTCTATCACAGCTTTTCCGCTGATACGAGGGGTATAATTGGGCGCATCCGGCTCAAACTCCCGGGTATACAAAGCTTCCTCCCAGTTTTTTCCCTGGGCCAGGAAGTCGTAAATGGTATCCGTCTGATCGCCGTTGGTGACAATAGTGGTATTGCCCAGCACGCGTACCGGGGCATAAATAATCAAGGAAGGGTCCTTAAGTTTTGCAGGGTCAAACGCCTGGGTTCGAATGCCGTCCCCATCCTCCACAAATATCCGGTTGCGGCTGTTTTCACTGCGTCCCATAATAAAATAAGCGAAAAAGGCCTCGTCTCCCTGTTGTGTCAGCCCCAACAGGACACCCCTGCCAGGGTAAGCGCAAAAAGATACCGCCTGGTCAATGGTTTGCATCATGGTATTCTCCCTCTCCAACACACGATAGATTTTCTTGTTCCTTCGCCAGCTTTGCCGCCATCATTTCCGTGGCCTGGGGCAACAACACCCACTCCGCCTGCTCCATTACCCGGCGCTGAAGGGTTTGCGGGGTATCGTCCGGCTGCACCTCCACTGCTTTTTGCAGCAGGATTTTGCCGCCATCCGGCACTTCGTTCACCAGGTGCACCGTTGCCCCTGTAACTTTCACACCATATTGCAATGCCGCCTCATGTACCTTGATCCCATAAAATCCCTTACCGCAAAAAGAAGGAATCAAAGAAGGGTGCACATTGAGGATTCGCCCCGGATACCGGGCAATAAACCCAGGGCTTAAAATGGTCATAAACCCAGCGAGCACCACCAAACCGATTTGCCTTTGCTCCAGCAGAGACAAAAGGCCTTTTTCAAAGCTTTCCCCCTTTTTCTTTTCCACCACCGCGGTTTCTACACCGCAGTTTTTCGCCCTTGTCAGGGCATATGCCTGTGGGTTGGAGGAAACCACCAACACAACACGGCCATGGGGCAGCCGGCCCGTTTGCTGGGCATCCAGCAACGCCTGCAAATTGGTGCCCCCGCCGGACACCAGCACTGCAATGCGCGTCAGCATAGCACAACCCCGCCTTCGCCCGCCTCCACATGGCCCATTACATAGGCGTCTTCTCCCTGGGCCTTCAAAGTTGCAATGGCTGTATCCGCATGGGCAGCAGGTAACACAAGGCACATGCCTACGCCCATATTAAAGGTGTTGAACATATCCCGTTCCGGGATATTTCCTTCCCGCTGCAACCGCCGGAAAATCGAAGGGATGCGCAGGCTCTTCCCATCCACTTTCGCCTGCATGCCCGCAGGCAGGCTGCGGGGGATATTTTCATAAAACCCGCCGCCGGTGATATGGGCAATGCCCCTGACTTCCACCTGGGAAAGCAGCGCCAGCACGGGTTTTACATAAATTTTAGTAGGAGCAAGCAGCGCTTCCCCTAATGTGCAGCCGGTTTCCGGGTCTTTTTCATTCAAATCCCGGTTTTCCACATCAAATACCCGGCGCACCAGCGAATAACCGTTGGAATGGAAGCCGGAAGATGGCAGCGCGATGAGCACGTCCCCCTGCTGAATATGGGATCCATCGATGATAGCAGTCTTGTCCACCATGCCCACGGCAAACCCGGCCAGGTCATATTCCTCCTCAGCATAAAATCCTGGCATTTCCGCCGTTTCTCCACCAATCAGGGCCGCTCCGGCCTGTACGCAGCCCTCGGCTACGCCGGATACAATCTCTGCCACCCGTTGGGGCAGGTTTTTCCCTACGGCAATATAATCCAAAAAGAACAGGGGTTTTGCACCACAACAGATAATATCGTTCACGCACATGGCCACACAATCAATGCCCACCGTGTCATGGCGGTTCAGCAAAAAGGCCATTTTGAGTTTCGTGCCCACCCCATCCGTGCCGGACACCAGCACAGGCTCCTGCATGCCGGAAAACGCCGGGGCAAACAGCCCGCCAAACCCGCCAATGCCGGACACCACGCCTGGCGTCATGGTGCGGGCGATATGTGTTTTCATCAGCTTTACCGCTTCATATCCTGCGGTAATATCCACTCCTGCCTGGCGGTAACTTTCGCTATGGCTTTTCATGCTTCTTCCTCCTGCTCCTGCTGGGAAATCTTACGTTCAAACCGACTCTTCTGCGGGGTTCTTGGCACTGCCACCGGATAGTTTCCTGTAAAGCAGGCATCGCAAAAGCCTTGCTGGCCATTATCCGCCAAAAGGGGCAAATGGGCTACGTTCAAAAAGCCCAGGCTGTCTACGCCGATAATGCGGGCAATCTCCTCTACGGAATGATTGTTGGCAATCAGGGTTTCGGGCGAATCGATATCCGTGCCAAAATAACAAGGATGCCGGAAAGGCGGCGCAGAAACCCGCATATGAACCTCTGTGGCCCCCGCCTCCCGCAGCAGCTTGACAATACGGGCGCAAGTTGTGCCCCGCACGATGGAATCATCCACCATTACCACCCGCTTGCCCCGCACAGCAGAGGGCACTGCGTTAAGCTTAATACGCACGCTGTCCTCCCGCTGGGCTTGAGACGGCTGGATAAACGTGCGGCCAATATATTTATTCTTGATAAACCCAATATCATAAGGAATGCCCGCCTGCTTTGCATAGCCGATGGCAGCATCCAGGCCGCTGTCCGGCACGCCGATTACCACGTCGGCCTGCACCGGATGTTCCAGGGCCAAAAACGCCCCGGCCCTCTGACGTGCTACATGCACAGAGGCCCCATCAATAACGGAATCCGGACGGGCAAAATAGATAAATTCGAAAACGCATAAGGAGCGGGGACATTCTTTGCAATGTTCCCGGAGGGATCGAAGGCCCTTTGCATCCGCTACCACCACTTCCCCCGGCTCCACATCCCGCAGGTAAGTAGCGCCTACGCAATCCAGCGCGCAGGTTTCCGAAGCGAACAGGTAACTTCCGTCTCGCACGCCGATGCAAAGCGGGCGAAACCCATGGGGATCCCTGGCGGCAATCAGCTTACTGGGAGACATCACCACCAGGGAAAAAGCGCCCTGCAGCCGCCCCATAGCCCGCTGCACTGCGATTTCAATAGAGGGAGCGGTGAGCCGCTCCTGGGTAATGCAGTACGAGATGACCTCCGTATCGCTGGTGGTATGAAAAATCGACCCTTTCAGTTCCAGCTCCTGCCGCAGCTCAAAAGCGTTGGTCAGGTTGCCGTTATGGGCCAGGGCCATAGAACCCTTTATATGGTTCACCACCAGCGGTTGGGCATTGGCCCGGGACTGGTCTCCGGTGGTGGAGTAGCGCACATGCCCCACCGCCGTAGCGCAGGGACCTAAGGCGTGCAGGCGTTCCCGGGTAAACACATCGTTGACGATGCCACTGTCCTTATAAGCAGTAAACACCCCGTCATCGTTGGCTACAATGCCGCAGCTTTCCTGTCCCCTGTGCTGCAGGGCAAACAGTCCGTAATAGCAGGCGGTAGCGGCGTCCCGGCCTTTGTCGCCATAAACGCCGAACACGCCGCATTCCTCGTGGAGATGCTGATGCATATCGTTCCTCTTATTCTCCCAGCAAACGCTTCATAATTTCCTGATAAGCCCCTTCTACATTGCCAAGATCCCTGCGGAAACGGTCCTTATCCAGTTTTTCATGGGTGACGCTGTCCCAAAAACGGCAGGTATCGGGGGAGATTTCATCCGCCAGCACAATGGTGCCATCTGGCGTGCGGCCAAACTCCAGCTTAAAGTCGATGAGCTCAATATTCATATCCTTTAAGTATTCACTGAGGATTTCGTTGATTTTCAGAGCGTAGCTGCTAATGGTTTGCATTTCTTCTTCCGTTGCAAAGCCCATGGCGCGGATATGGTATTCGTTCACCATAGGGTCCCCCAGCGCATCGTCTTTATAACTGTATTCCAGCACTGTGGACTTCATTTTTACGCCTTCTTCCAAGCCAAGGCGTTTGGCCAAAGAGCCGGCGGCAATATTGCG
Organism: Bacillota bacterium; assembly: GCA_023451115.1. GTDB lineage: Bacteria > Bacillota > Clostridia > Christensenellales > CAG-138 > JAEXFV01. The sequence continues at coordinate 4,914 of JAEXFV010000079.1, read as the reverse complement.
CACGATTACCTCTAACGGCACAATTTCTACCTTTTTTACCAGTGTCTCCCGGTCGGAAAGCTCTTTTACAAAATGGGTGGGGATGCCCTTGCTTTCCAGCATGCGCATCAAATGATTGGTTACCCGGTTATTAATCGCACCTTTGCCAACTATGGTGCCTTTTTTTAATCCGTTAAAAGCGGTAGCGTCATCCTTATAGTCAACAATATAAAAATTCGGGTCTTCCGTTGCATAAACCTTTTTGGCTTTGCCTTCATACAGCTGCTGAATCTTTTCCATGTATTCCTCTCCCGTCTTAATTAAAAATTCTTTTGAATTTCTTGATCCTTCTTTAAGATTTTTTCCGTTTGTGCTTTGCGAATATCCGCTAATTTTTCAGCCAGACCGCTATCCTCGATGGCCAACATTTGCGCCGCCAGCAACGCTGCGTTATAGGCTCCGTCAATTGCCACTGTGGCTACCGGCATGCCTGAGGGCATCTGCACAGTGGAAAGCAGCGCGTCCAGGCCATCCAGGGTTGAGGATTTCACCGGGATCCCAATCACAGGCAGGGTACTTTGAGCTGCCATTGCACCTGCCAAATGGGCGGCTTTTCCTGCTGCGGCAATGATAACGCCAAAGCCGTTCTCCCTGGCACTCGCCGCAAACGCCGCCGCCTGCCCCGGCGTACGGTGGGCGGAAAGCACCCGAACGACAAAGGGGATTTCCAATTGTTTGAGCAATTCTGCTGCCGGCTGCACCACAGGCAGGTCGCTATCGCTGCCCATTACAATCGCAATTCGTTTCATCCGCAATACCGCCTCTCTAAATACGAACATTAATCTAATTTATAAAATAATTATACATATTATTCCGACCAAATACAAGTTATCTTTTGAAAAAATATGTATATAATCGTCATTTTCCATTGCAAGAATGGCTTGCTTCTGTTCACCAACTCTGGCGCAGGCACATATATATGGTATGGAACCTTTTATTTCAGATATTGGAGGCGCTCGATATGCCAATTAGATACAACCATCCCTTGCGGCAGTGGTGGAGTGGCCCTGTTGCACCCCCTCCTCCTCCGCCTCCCCCACCGGGGCCTAGACCCGGACCAAGGCCCGGGCCCAATCCAGGCCCCAGGCCGCCCCAGCCGCCCAGGCCTCCGCAACCGCCCAGGCCGCCTCAACCACCCAGGCCACCCCAGCCCCCCAGGCCGCCTCAATCTCGTCCCAGGCCTTGGCCGCCTCGCTTCCGGTTTCCCTTCCCCTTTTGGTGGAGACGGTTCTAACCGTTGGACTACAGCACAATCGCCCCCTTATTTCTGCCGCAAAGCGCCTGCTGTGGCCATTGGCCCCAGCAGGCGTTTTCTCCATTTGCAAACCTCTGTATTATAGTTTGCCCCAGAGTCATACGTTTTTTCATTGATCTTGCATAACATCCCCCAACCCCAAAAGGCATAATAAAAAGGGGCCTTGACCTGCAGCTGCGATTGCCGGCCAAGGTCCCCATACGGAGGAGACAAAATCAATCGGGTTACTTCTGATGCTTATCGTTATGCACCGCGTTCATAAAGCGGCGCTGGTAAGAAACCACCTGGTTGGTGCTGGTAAACCGGGCCAGATAGCCGGGTTCCGCCGTAATTACAACCCGGTCCACCACATCGGCATATTCCGGATCCGCCATCAGCCTGTCGATGTCGGGATAGTTGTAATCCCCCTCCATGGAGCAGAAAATCAAACGAGTATCCCGCAGATTATTGTTGCGCAACAGGCGCAGATTATGCCGCACCGCGTCCAAACCGTCGCTGCCCTCGGCATTGTCGATGTTGCGATAGCGTATCACGTCTTTGGCAATGCGATACACATCCAGCAAATCACGCTCGGTTTCTCCCTTGCTCAGGTAATCTGCCGCCAGCAAATCTGCCCGCAGGGTTTCCAGGTACTTGCGCTCGCCTGTAAGCTCATAAAGCTCTACCAAGCGTTTCATAGCGGTGGTCTGCTTCATGCGGTGACGGATAAAGCTGTTGATGAAGTATGGTTTTGCCTGCATAGCCATAGCGGTTTGGTAAGGCTCAAACATCAGGGTGTAATTGATGCGGTAGCCGTGTTCACGAAGCTTCAGCGCCAGGTTATGGCCGCGCAACGCATCCGCAGTGGGTGCCTGATCATAACGCATAGAGAAGCGTTTATCGCCTTCCAGTAGTTCCTTTACATTGGCGCTGTTCACAGGGCCGGTATGGGGTACTTTTACCACCAGGCGGTATTCGCTGAGCATTTCTTTAAACTGCTCGCACTCTTCCAGGATCTTGTTAAAGTCCTCTTCAAAGGGGTTGTTCAGCTCCACACTGATATCGCAGCCTGGGCCTAAAACCCTGCCCAGCTCTGCCATAACCTCTTCCCGGGTCTTAAACTTGTCGCCTACATTGGCCTTGGGGTTGTTGATAAACAAGTCGTATACAATGCCAGGGTTGCAGGTAAGGTTGCCCAGCAGCGGCGCAATAGGCGCCACTTCATAAGGATTGGCGGAGTCAGCGGAGAAAATCACGCCGGTAGGCCGCTTCATGCCGTTTTTATCATAAGAGATATCCCGCACCAGATCTACGCTGAGCAGGCCGCCATTTTCCAGCGTGCTTTCCAGGCGGAAGCCCGCAGGCGTTTCACCTTCTGGAACGTCAAAGGTTTTAATTACGTCCGCAAACCGATCGGTTACGCCAATAAACTGCACTTTATTCTGGAGCAAAGCATAGTCTTCCGGGGTAATCTTCATGTCCAACACCCGATTGACATTTGTATCCTGCCCCTGGCAAGCAGCTGCATTTAAGGAACGGAGGGAATAATTAACGCCTACTCGCCCTTCTCCATTTGCCAAATAGTTAACCGTGCCCATTTTTACCCCCTGAAAATTTATTTTTTATGAGATGCAAGGAACGCTTCCGTTTGCTTTGCAACGCTTTCTCCATCCAAGCCATAGAACTTTACAAGCTCTCCATAAGGGCCTGTTTGCTTGGAACCCTCAGGAACTGCCAACGTAAGCAGGGGAACCGCTACGCAATGATGCGCCAGCACTTCCGCCACCGCGGTGCCAATGCCGCCTACAGGGCTATGCTCTTCCAGCGTTACCACAGCCTTTGCCTTGCCAGCGTACTCCAGAATGGTTTCCTCATCCAGCGGCTTAATGGTAGTCATGTTGAGCACTGTTACGCCAATCCCCTTTTGCGCCAGCAGCTCTTTTGCAGCAACCGCTTGCTCGGCGCTGGGGCCATAAGTGACCAAGGCCACATCCTGTCCGTTGCCCAGGATTTCCGCTTTTGCAAGCCGCATATTGCGCTCTGCCTGAGGCAAAGGCTCTTTGCGTGCCTGACGGGGCATGCGGATGTAAACAGGGCCTTCGATGGCAATGGCCTGCTCCAGTGCAAACTCCACTTCCGCAGCATCGCCAGGGGCTAAGATTGTCAAATGTGGAATGGTACGCATCAGGGCCACATCTTCTACCGCTATATGGGTGGATCCCAGCGTAGAATAAGCCAGGCCACCGCCGCTGCCCACAATCTTTACATTGGTATTGCTGTAGCCCAGATCATCGCGGATTTGCTCATATGCCCGCATGGTCAGGAAGGGATTGATAATCACCAGCACAGGAACAAGCCCTTGCTTTGCCATTGCCGCGGCAATGCCCACGCCGTTCTGTTCGCTGATGCCAATCTCTACGCTGCGCTCCGGGAATGTCTTAAAGAATGCGCCCAAACCGCCGCCAGAAGCGGAATCGCAGGAAAGTGCATAAATTTTCTCATTTTGCCGGCCTAGCTGCACCAGCTTTTCTTCAAATGCCTTGCGGGGATCTCTTAGTTCAGCCACCCTTTTTCCCTCCCATACTCGTCAATTTCTTTTATGGCCAAGGCAGCCTGTTCTGCATTGGGGTTCCAGTGATGATACTTGATATTATCTTCCATAAAGGATAATCCCTTACCCTTGACGGTTTTGGCTACGATCATGGTGGGTTTGCCTTCTACAAGCGGCGCAGCGCTCAATGCCTCGTACAACGCTCCAACATCGTGACCATCCACAGATTTTACCGCCCAGCCAAATGCTGCATAGCGCTCTTCAAAAGAGGTAGGCTTGCAAACTTCCCAAGTCCTGCCGTTAATCTGCAGCGTGTTCTCATCGATTATGGCAACCAGATTGTCCAGCTTGTTCTGGGCTGCAAATGCCGCCGCTTCCCAGTTGCTGCCTTCTCCCTGCTCTCCATCGCCCATCAGCACATAGGTTTTATATTTGAGATTCAAACGTTTTGCCGTTATGGCATATCCGCATCCCAAAGGCAGGCCATGTCCCAAAGAGCCTGTGGAAAAATCAATTTCCTTTATTTTGGTAGCGTCTGGATGCCCGGGGAATATCGTACCCAGATGATTGTAGGTTTTGAGCAATCCTGCGTCCAAAACGCCCTTTTCTACCAGCGCGCTATACAGCGCCAGACATTTGTGACCGCCGCTGAGCAGGAATTTGTCCCGAAGCTTTGGATCCTCCGCAGTGAGATCCATCACACCAAAAAACAAGGTTGCTACAATATCCGTGCTGGACATTGCGCCGCCCGCATGCCCTTCCCCATTGGTCGCCACGGTATGCACGATATTGCGGCGCATTTGATACGCATGGCGTTCCAGGGCCTCCCGATCCATATTTTGCATCAATATCCCTCCTTGATTTACTGCCTTTTGCCTGCCTAAAAACGGGCTGGAATTCTTCCCTCACTCATGGGATTTAGAAAAATTACGTTCTATATCAGAGCCTACAGCTTTGATTGCTTTCTATAATACAACCGGCATTCCACTATTATTGCTTTTTTACAACATCTACAGCATACGGCTGCATAGGAAGCCACATGATATAATACCAATCCTTTCTTGTGTATACATGATAGTATTGATTAGTC
>JAEXFV010000036.1 GCA_023451115.1 Bacillota bacterium | reverse complement strand
GGTTCCTCAAATTCATTGCGTTCGTTCTTCTTCTCGCACTATATAGTTTTCAAGGTGCCCTGCCGCTCGTGCGACAGCTTGTTTATTATAGCAACCTCTCCTTCCCCTGTCAATACCCTTTGTGAATCTTTTTTTATCTCTTTTTTCTCCCCTCTTTTTTCCCCTTTTCTCTGTCTTCTTTCCTCCTTTCCCGCTCTCCCTTTCCTTTCCTCCTCCCGCTTTTTTCTCCCCTTTCTCCTTTCCCTTATCCCTATATATCCCCCCTTCCTCACCTCTCTATCCAAGAAGGGGTATTGCCTCCCCGCAATACCCCTTCTTCCCTCTCCCTTACGCGGAAGAAAAATCTCATCTCGCTCCCTTATACTAGCTCCAGTACCACCATCTCGGCCGCATCTCCGCGACGTGGCCCTAGCTTCATAATGCGGGTATAACCGCCACGGCCCACGTCTTCACCGCGCTTATCATACTTAGGCGCGATTTCACGGAACAATTTTTCCACTACGGGGTGCCGGACATCGCCAGTACGTTCCTTGTACTCAGATTTGCTCTCCTTCTTGGACTTGAATTCGGGCACATCATACAAGTAAGCCATAATCTGGCGGCGTGCATGCAGCTTGGAAGGCATGTCGTTTTGCACTTCGCGCTCCACAATCTGCTGCTTGTCGTTGCGGCTTTCTTTGGTTACGGTTTCCGTATTCTTGTATTCGTTTACGGCAAGGGTGATCAGTTTTTCTGCAATGGGGCGCACTTCCTTAGCGCGAGTCTCGGTGGTAATAATCTTACCATTCCAGATCAACGCCGTAGTGAGGTTGCGCAGCATAGCAACGCGCTGATCTGTGGACTTGCCCAGCTTGCGATTGGCCATAATGCTTTCCTCCCTAATATAAAATTAGTCTTCGCTGTTGCGCAGCGTCAATCCCAGCGCGGATAGCTTCTGCTGCACTTCCTCCAGGGACTTGCGTCCCAGGTTCCGAACCTTCATCATCTCTTCCTCATTGCGCTGCACCAATTCGTCTACCGTATTGATGCCTGCACGTTTGAGGCAGTTGTAGGAACGGACGGAGAGATCCAGCTCTTCGATGGTCATCTCCAGTATTTTTTCTTTCTTATCCTCTTCCTTTTCCACCATAATCTCAACGCCTTGGACATGCTCTGTCAAATTGATGAACAGATCCAAATGCTCCTTGAGTATTTTAGCAGCCAAGGAAGCGGCCTCATCGGGCCGAATGGAACCGGAAGTCCAGATCTCCAAAGTGAGCCTGTCATAATCCGTAGAAGACCCTACGCGGGTATTTTCCACTGCAAAGTTCACTTTGTCGATCGGGGTATAGATGCTGTCCACCGCAATTTCGCCGATTGGCATACCGGGGCGTTTATTTCGCTCCGCCGGTACATAACCGCGGCCATGATCGAGCATAATCTCCATATAGAGATGTGCCTTCTCATTGAGCGTGGCAATATGCAGCTCGGGGTTGATCACCTCGATGTCCGCATCCGGCAGGATATCCCCCGCCGTTACCTCGCCTGCGCCGGTTTTGTCAATGATGACCTTTTTCGGCTGGTCGGAATGGAGCCTGACACAGAGAGCCTTCAAGTTGAGGATGATTTCCGTCACATCCTCCTTCACACCCTCAATGGTGGAGAACTCATGCAGCACGCCCTCGATTTTCACCGAGGTTACTGCCACACCAGGCAGAGAGGACAGCAGCACACGCCGGAGGGAATTCCCCAAGGTTGTGCCAAAGCCCCGCTCCAGGGGTTCCACCACAAACCTACCGTAGGAATCCGTTTTTTCAACACATTCGATTCTGGGTCTTTCGATCTCTATCATGCAATACCCTCCTTATCCCAGGGATAGGGGCACAATCCCCCTATAAACTTACACCACATTCTCGTACGGCATCCGCTCCCATGACGGGCCGGCAACCCAAGCAGTCTCCCACTTAAACTCCCGGCGCCTTTCCGGCCAGAAGCTCCCGCGCCAGGCGCCAAGAGCCTCCAAGCCAGAACTCCCGCGGAAACGGCATTGCCGGTTTCGCGAAAGGGCGTAAGCCCTTTAACGGGAGTAGTACTCAACGATGAGATGCTCTTCGATCGTTAGATCGATATCGTCACGCTGGGGCTGAGCAATCACCCTGCCCGTCAGGTTTTCTGCATCCATTTCCAGCCATTTGGGAACCAGCTTGGAAGTGCCCTGCTCTTTGAGGGCCTTCAGGTTCTCCATATCGCGGGAATGCTCTTTGACGGTGATCACGTCGCCGGGCTTCACCAGATAAGAGGGGATGTCAACCTTTTTGCCATTGACGCGAATATGTCCATGCATCACGATCTGTCGGGCCATGGGGCGGCTCTCGCCCAAGCCCAGGCGATACACAACGTTATCCAGGCGACGCTCCAACAAGCAGAGCATATTCTCGCCGGTTACGCCACGCATATTAGTGGCCATATCGAAGTATTTCCGAAATTGAGATTCCAATACCCCATATGCCCTGCGGCATTTTTGCTTTTCACGAAGCTGAATGCCATATTCCGACTGTTTGCGGCGGCTCTGGCCGTGCATTCCTGGAGGGGTATGCCGCTTGGTTACAGAGCATTTCTCACTGTAGCAACGGTCGCCCTTCAAAAACAGTTTGGTGCCTTCCCGGCGGCAAAGCCTGCAAACGGAACCAGTATATCTTGCCATAATGGTTTGCCTCCTTAAACTCTTCTGCGTTTGGGCGGACGGCAACCGTTATGAGGAACGGGCGTCACGTCCTTGATCATGTTCACCTCGAGGCCTGCGGCCTGCAGCGCGCGGATCGCAGCTTCACGGCCGGAACCAGGGCCCTTTACATAGACCTCAACGGTCCTGAGACCATGCTCCATCGCAGCCTTGGCAGCGGTTTCTGCAGCCATCTGAGCAGCAAAGGGGGTGGACTTACGGGAGCCACGGAACCCTAGCCCGCCAGCAGACGCCCAAGAAATCGCGTTGCCCGCGATATCGGTGATGGTAACCATGGTGTTATTGAAGGAGGAACGGATGTGCGCTGCACCGCGCTCAATGTTCTTCTTCTCACGGCGCTTGCGCGTGCCGGTCTTTTTAATTTTACCTTTAGCCATTGCCAATCTCCCTCCTTACTTTTTCTTGCCGCCCATGGTGCGTTTGGGCCCCTTGCGGGTACGGGCGTTTTGCTTGGTGCTCTGACCGCGTACGGGCAGGCCCTTGCGGTGGCGTACGCCACGGTAGCAGCCGATTTCGATGAGGCGTTTGATGTTCATGGAAACTTCGCGCCTTAAATCGCCCTCTACCTTTACATGATGGTCAATATACTCCCTGAGCTTATTCACGTCGGCCTCGGAAAGATCCCGCACGCGGATGTCAGGATCAACGCCACAGGCGGCGATGATTTTGGATGCGGTATTACGGCCGATGCCATAAATATAGGTTAAGCCGATCTCCACGCGTTTGTCTCTGGGCAGGTCTACGCCAGAAATACGTGCCATATGGGTTCTACACCTCCTGTAATATTTGGGGTTTCTGATGTATATGGAGCCCGCCGGAAAGCGCGGATTAAAACCGCGCCAGCCGCTCCGGCAAGGTATTTTTCCTTCGCGTAAGCTTCACCGCTCTCTGAATGGAGCAAGCTATCGCCGCAGCGAGGCAGCTATGTCCATCGCCTTGGCAGCAAAATGCCGCCGCAGCGCAAGCGGAGCATTAGCCTTGTTTTTGCTTATGCTTGGGGTTTTCGCAGATGATCATAACGCGCCCTTTGCGCTTGATGATCTTGCACTTTTCACAAATCGGTTTCACCGAAGGCCTTACTTTCATTTTCGTTTCCTCCTGTTTGCACCTTACTCAAACTTTTATCGCCAGCAGCCCGCGCCGATTAGCCCTTGGCGCGCCATGTGATGCGCCCCCTGGACAAATCATATGGGGATAGCTCCACTGTGACTTTATCGCCCGGCAGGATTCGGATGAAATTCATCCTCAGCTTGCCAGAGATATGCGCAAGTATTTTATGGCCGTTTTCCAACTCAACCTCGAACATGGCGTTCGGGAATGAATCCGATACCACGCCTTCTACTTCGATAACATCTTGTTTCGACAAGCCCGTTCTCCTCCTCAGCTTTGTTCCACATTATACCCAAGGTTCAATAGGCAATTCCTAATTTCCGCATCAAACACCTGTTTATGCTCCAGCAACTTTACCCGAATGGTTTGGGCGGTAGCCGGCTGCAAGCGCAAATGCTTCAGCTTTTTCCTCTTGGGTTTTTCCAGCTTTCTCAGGCAACCGTCCGCCACAAATACAAATTGGGCGTCCTCCACAGCTACCACCAGGAACGACCGTCCCCGGTCTCTGCCTGCCCGGCTTTCCACAACCCGGCCAATTAAATCCTGCTCTGTCCCGCTCATCGCGTGTTACCCCCCTCCAACCCTTGCGATAAGGTTAATAAAAGGGGCTCACCATCCGTAATCGCAATGGTGTTTTCGTAATGCGCGCTGGGCTTGCCGTCCTGGGTTACCACAGTCCAGCCATCCGGCAGCACCCGTACTGCAGCGGTTCCCATGTTGATCATGGGTTCTACCGCAATGGTCATGCCTTCTACCAGACGGATCCCATGGCCTGGCTTCCCATAATTGGGCACATCGGGCGACTCATGCATGTTCCTTCCGATGCCATGGCCTACCAGCTCCCGCACCACGCCATAGCCGTGGGCTTCCGCATGCGCCTGAATGGCTGCGGATATATCATAGAGCCGATAGCCCACCCGGGCGTATCGCAGTCCTTCAAAGAAGCACTCCTTGGTAACCCGCACCAGGTCCTGGGTTTCCCGGGCTACTGCCCCTACCAGAAACGTGCGTGCGGCGTCTCCATGCCATCCATCCAGAATAGCGCCTACGTCTACGCTGACGATATCGCCATCTTTCAGTCGGTAAGAACCTGGAATGCCATGAACCACCTGTTCGTTCACCGATGCACAAATGCTTTTGGGGTAACCACGGTAATGCAGAAAAGAAGGCGTTGCGTTACGGCTGCGGATCAGCTCCGCTGCCGCCCGATCCAGTTCCAAGGTGGAAACCCCGGGCTTTGCCATGGTTTCCATCAAGTTCAGCACTTCCTCCACAACCTGGCCTGCGCACCTCATCTTTTGTATTTCGGCGGGCGTTTTTATGGTCATGGCTCAGTCACCCAGCAGGGTTACTATGGCTTGTTGCACTGCATCGATGGGTTGCGCCCCATCTACAGTCTTCAAAAGCCCCTTCCCCTGGTAGTATTCAATCAACGGTTGCGTCTGCTCCTGATAAACCTTGAGTCGGTTTTCCACCGTCTCGGCTTTGTCGTCGTCGCGTTGGTATAACGCGCCGCCACATTTGGGGCAGGTGCTTCCCGCAAAGGTGGAAACGTGGTAGGCTGCGCCGCAGTCCGGGCACATACGCCGGCCGCTGATGCGCTTTACCAACCGATCAAAGGGAACGTCAATATTGATCACGGCATCCACACAAGCGAATTCTGCCAATGCGTCCGCTTGGGCTACTGTACGGGGGAAACCGTCCAGCAGATATCCCTCACTGCAATCAGGCTGTGCCAGCCGCGCCTTTACCATGTCGATAATGACCTGATCCGGCACCAACTCTCCTTTATCGATATAGCCTTGCGCGGCTACGCCCAAAGGAGTTTTTGCCCGGCGCTCTGCCCGCAGCATATCCCCAGTAGAGATATGTGCCATGTGATACCGTTCACATAGGCGTTCCGCCTGGGTGCCTTTTCCGGCACCCGGCGGTCCTAAGAGAATACATTTCATGCTGCACACCGCCCCATTAGTTCAGGAAGCCCTTGTAGTGCCGCATCAGCATCAGATTTTCCAACTGATCCACCGTCTCCAACGCTACGCTGACCATAATCAACACGCTGGTAGGACCAAATGGAGACTGAATGCCGCCCAATCCCATCAAGAGGTTGGGGATGATTGCAATTACCGCCAGGAATAAAGCGCCAAACAAGGTAAGGCGGCTGGAAATCCGTGCCAGGTAATCGCTGGTTGGTTTGCCGGGGCGGATGCCCGGGATAAACCCGCCATACTGCTGCAGGTTTTTGCTCATCTCAATGGGATTAAAGGAGATGGTAGTATAGAAATACGCAAACCCGACTACCAGTAAGGCATAAACAATGTAATACACCACGGTGCCCGTGCCCAGATACTTGTTATAAAACTGTGTGAAGCCCCCCTGCTGGGTGGGATCCACAATCTGGATGATCATCAGGGGCAGTTGCGTGATGGTCATGGTGAAAATCAAAGGCATAACGCCGTTGGCGTTGGCCTTCATGGGGATATGGGTGCTCTGGCCGCCATACTGTTTCCTGCCCACTACGCGCTTCGCGTATTGTACAGGCACTTTGCGCACGCCGCCGTTGACATATACCACCAGGGTAATCACAGCCAACGCCAGAACCAGCAGCAACAAAACCATCCACCATTGGTATAAGGTGCCCCAGCCCGCAATAATCTGCGCCACTGTGGTCGGCACCTGAGATACGATGGAAGCGAAGATGATCATGGAGATACCGTTGCCGATACCGTCTTCCGTAATCCGCTCGCCCAGCCACATCAAAAACGCTGTACCGGCAGTCGCAATGATGCCGATGGTCGCATAGGTGAAGAAGCCTGGGTTGTACACAGCGCCTTCGCCCAAGGCGGTAATAATACCTACGGATTGTACCAGCGCCAGTCCAATGCCTACATACCGGGTAATCCGCTCAATCTTCTTGCGGCCGTCATCCTCTTTTGCAATCCGCTCCAAGGCTGGGATTGCAATGGTGAGCAGCTGCATGATAATGGAGCCAGTAATATAGGGGGAAATACCCATTGCAAAAATGCTAAACTGGCTCAAGCCACCGCCGGAGAGCAGGTTCAAAAACCCTAAAGCGCTGTAGCTGCTCACCTGGCTGGTGATATAGGCGGCGTTAACGCCCGGAATGGGCAGCACACAGCCTAACCGGTAGATCAGGATCAACAGGCCCGTATAGAATATTTTCTTACGGATGTCCTTGATCTTAAAGGCGTTGACCAACGTCTTAAACATCAGTCAATCACCTCAGCACTTCCGCCCGCAGCCTCAATGGCGCTTTTTGCGGTTTCCGAGAACTTCGCCGCTTTGACGGTGAGTTTCTTGGTGAGCTCTCCGCGCCCCAGGACTTTCAGGCCGTCCTTTTCGATCTTGCTGATAATGCGCTCTGCTTTGAGCAGCTCAGCAGTAACCACGGTATCGTTCTCCAACCGCTCCAGGTCGGATATGTTGATGACAGAATATTCTTTTGCAAAAATATTGGTAAATCCACGCTTGGGCAAGCGGCGGGCCAGAGGCATCTGACCGCCCTCGAAGCCGTTCTTCTTGCTGCCGCTACGGGCCTTCTGGCCCTTGTGGCCCATTGTGGAGGTTTTGCCCATACCGGAACCGGTACCGCGGCCCACGCGCTTTCTTGTTTGGGTGGCGCCTTGAGCGGGCTGTAATTCATGCAGTTTCATGGGGACGTACACCTCCTCTGGTTACGCTTCTTCCACCTTGACCAGGTGTTTTACCTTAAAGATTTTTCCACGGGTGCAGGCATTATCCGGCTGCAACGTGGAGCTGTTAATTTTCCTCAAACCCAAAGACTCGATGGTGGCCTTTTGATCCTTGAGGGCGCCGATGGTGCTCTTCACCAACGTGATTTTTAACTGTGCCATACTCGTCGCTCCTCTCGAATTAGTCCAGGATTTCCGAGACCGTCTTGCCACGCAGGCGGGCAATCTGCTCCACGGTACGCAGCTGCTGCAGGCCGTTCAAGGTGGCCTTTACGCAGTTAGCAGGGTTATTGGAGCCAAAGCTCTTGGTACGGATATCCTTGATACCGGCCATTTCCAGCACCGCACGGGCGGGGCCGCCAGCAATAACGCCGGTACCTTCTTCAGCAGGCAGCATGCGTACATGCCCCTTGGAGAATTTGCCCTCTACCTGATGGGGGATGGTGGTGCCTACGATGGGCACGTTGATCATGTGGCGTTTGGCGTCCTCGATGCCCTTGCGGACTGCTTCGGGGATTTCAGCGGCCTTACCCATGCCAACGCCGACCCGGCCGTTTTCATCGCCCACTACCATCAGAGCGGAAAAGCGGAAGTTCCGGCCGCCCTTTACTACCTTGGCAACGCGGTTGATGGAAACCAGCCGCTCCTTGAATTCGGGCGCTTCCTGCTCAAAACGTCTATCTCTCTGCATTGTTATTGTTCCTCCTTAGAAGTCCAGCCCGGCCTTGCGCGCGCCCTCGGCCACTGCCGCGACGCGGCCAGTGTAGAGGTAGCCGCCGCGATCAAACACAACCTTGGTAACGCCCTTGGCCTTGGCGCGCTCGCCGATGAGCTCGCCCACCATTTTGGAGGCTTCTACCTTGGACTTATCGTCCAGCTTGCCTTTGAGTTCAGCGTCCAGCGTGGAAGCGGCGACCAGGGTATTGCCGATTTCATCGTTGATGAGCTGTGCATAAATGTTGTTCAGGCTGCGGTAAACGTTGAGCCTGGGGCGCTCTGCCGTCCCGATGATATGCCTGCGGGTACGGTTGTGGCGCGCCTTACGCACGGCATTTTTGTCGATCTTTGTGATCATCTCTCGTCACTCCTTCCTACGCGCTATTTGCCCGTTTTGCCTTCCTTGCGGCGTACCACTTCATAGTCGTACTTGATACCTTTGCCCTTGTAGGGTTCCGGCTCACGCACCGCACGGATATTGGCTGCGATCTGGCCAACCTGCTGCTTGTCAATGCCGCTGACCGTGATCTTGTTGGGGCTGGGGACATCAAACGTGATGCCCTTGGGCTCTTCGAATTCCACAGGGTGGGAGTATCCCACGTTAAGCACCAGCTTGTTGCCCTGCTTCTGAGCCCTGTAACCAACGCCTACGATGTCCAGGTTCTTGGAAAAACCGGAGGTAACGCCGATTACCATATTGTTGATCAGCGTACGGGTCAGGCCATGCAGCGAACGATGGGTTTTATCATCGCTGGGGCGCTTGACTGTGAGCACGCCGTTTTCCTGCTCCAGGATCATGTCCTTGGAAATTTTCTGGGTGAGCTGGCCCTTTGGGCCCTTCACAGTTACGGTGTTATCTTCACCGACCGTGATTGTCACTCCGGAAAGGATACTGACCGGAAGTTTTCCGATACGAGACATTTGTTACACCTCCATGCGCTCTCGCGCAAAATTGATACTGTAAGGGGGCAAGGGGCTTTGCGGCCGTTTCCGTAAGTTTGCGGAAAACGCCCGCCGGGGCGGCTCGCCAAGATTGGCGCCGTCCCAAAAGCCCGCCGTAGCGCTTGGGCTCCGCCGCAAAACTGCGGGGAGCCTGCAGCCAGGGCTTTTACCACACGTAAGCCAGCACTTCGCCGCCCACGCCCAGCTTGCGCGCCTCTTTGTCCGTCATGACGCCACGGGAGGTGGAGACAATAGCGGTGCCAAGGCCACCCAATACTTTGGGCATCTGGTCTTTCCGGGCATAAACCCGAAGGCCAGGCTTGCTGATGCGCTTGAGCCCTACGATGACCCGCTGCTTGTTGGGGCCATACTTGAGCTGGATGCGAATGTTCTTCTGGATGCCATTTTCCGTGAGTTCGTAACCCTTAATATAACCCTCGCTCAGAAGGATTTGGGCAATGGCTTTCTTCATGGTGGAAGCGGGTACGTCCACAACGTCATGCTTCGCCACCAGGGCATTCCGGATACGGGTTAACATATCGGCGATAGGATCGGTCATGTTCATTCCCTCCTTTTACCAGCTTGCCTTGCGTACGCCAGGGATTTCGCCCTTATACGCCAGGTTGCGGAAGCAGATGCGGCAGATGCCATATTTACGCAGCACCGAATGGGGGCGGCCGCAGATGCGGCAGCGGGTATAAGCGCGGGTGCTGAACTTGGGCGCAGCCTGCTGCTTGTTAATCATGCTTTTCTTTGCCACGGTTTCTCCTCCTTATTCGCCCTGTACAAACGGCATCCCCATGAGGGTGAGCAGCGCTTTGGCTTCTTCATCGCTCTTGGCGGTGGTAACGAACACGATGTCCATGCCGCGTACCTTGTCTACATCGTCATAGTTGATCTCAGGGAAGATCAGCTGTTCCTTCAGGCCCATTGCGTAATTGCCACGGCCATCGAAAGACTTGTCGGACACGCCGCGGAAGTCGCGCACACGGGGCAGCACGATGTTCATGAGCTTGTCGGCAAAGTAGTACATCCGGTCACCCCGCAGAGTAACCTTGGCGCCTACGTTCATGCCCTCACGCACCTTGAAGTTTGCAACGGACTTCTTGGCTTTGGTGACGATGGGTTTCTGGCCGGTGATGATGGCCAGCTCCTGGCAGGCAGCTTCGATGCCCTTGGCATTGTCCTTTTCAGAACCCAAGCCCATATTGAGCACGATTTTCTCCAGGCGGGGGATTTCCATGACATTATGGTAATTGAATTTTTCCTTCATGGCGGGAGCAACCTCGCTGGAGTATTTCTCCTTAAGGCGCGGTGCACCGGAGAAGGGCTTCATTTCTTCCTGGCCGCCCTTTTTCTTGGCTGCGGCCTGGGTGTTGTCATTTTTCTTTGCCACTTGAAACGTCCTCCTTTCCGGTATTAGTCGATGTTTTTGCCGCACTTTTTGCAAACGCGGACTTTCTTATCGCCATCAAAGGCATGGCCTACGCGGGTAGCCTTATCGCAGTGGGGGCAAACCAGCATCACGTTGGATACATGGATGGTGCCTTCCTGCTGAATGCGGCCGCCGGTCTCGCCCTGACGGCGAGGCTTCTTGTGGCGGGTGATCATGTTGGCATTCTGCACGATCACGCGCTCTTTGTCAGGCAGTGCTACCAGCACTTTGCCCTTTGCGCCCTTATCTTTGCCGGCGATGACGACTACGGTATCGTCTTTTTTGACGTTGAGCTTATTCATCGTTCATCCTCCTCACAGCACTTCCGGCGCCAGGGACACGATCTTCATATAATCGCGCTCACGCAATTCCCTGGCCACAGGCCCGAAAATACGGGTGCCACGGGGCTGCTTCTGGTCGTTGATGATAACGGCAGCGTTATCGTCAAAGCGGATATGGCTGCCATCTGCACGGTGCACGCCGCTGACGGAACGAACCACAACAGCCTTGACTACGTCCTTCTTCTTTACGGCGCCACCGGGGGCAGCGGATTTTACGCTGGCCACGATCACATCGCCGATGTTTGCGGACCGGCGGAAGGATCCGCCCAGTACGCGGATGCACATGATTTCCTTGGCGCCGCTATTGTCCGCGACCTTTAACCTGGTCTGTGGTTGAATCATCTCAGTTCCTCCTTCTGCCCTTACTTGGCCTTTTCGATGATCTCGACCAAGCGCCAGCGCTTATCCTTGGACAGCGGGCGGGTCTCCATGATCCTCACGGTGTCGCCAACGCCGCAAGCGTTCTCTTCGTCATGAGCCTTAAACTTGCGGGTACGGTTGACCATTTTGCCGTAGAGGGGATGGCGCACCTTGGTTTTGATGGCAACGACAATCGTCTTGTCCATCTTATCGCTAACGACCACGCCGGTGCGGGTCTTGCGGTAGCCTCTCGCATTCGTTTCCATTCCTGCTCCTCCTTACTCGGCGACGGCCGCTTTGAGCTCGCGCTCACGGATCAGCGTCTTGACCCGGGCGATATCTTTCTTGCACTCCTTAATCCGCTGGGGATTGGCAAGCTGCCCGGTGGCCAGCTGGAAGCGGAGGTTGAACAGCTCAGTCTTGAGCTCTTTTTCACGCGCATTAAGTTCCTCAGTTGTCAATTCCCGAACCTTATTCGCTTTCATTGCTCGCACCTACTTCCTCAACGGTTTCCTTCCTCATGATCTTACTCTTGAGCGGCAGCTTATGCATAGCAAGGCGCAGCGCCTCTTTGGCAATGCTTTCGTCCACGCCGGCGATTTCAAACATCACGCGGCCGGGCTTTACCACCGCTACCCAATACTCGGGCGCGCCTTTACCAGAACCCATGCGGGTGCCGGCGGGCTTTGCCGTAACGGGCTTATCGGGGAAAATCTTGATCCAGACCTGACCGCCACGCTTAATGTAACGGGTCATGGCCACACGAGCGGCCTCAATCTGGTTGCTGGTGATCCAGGCGGGCTCCATGGCCACCAGGCCATATTCGCCGTAGGTAATCACGTTGCCCCGGAGAGCCTTGCCCTTCATGCGGCCCCGGAACACCCTACGTCTCTTGACTCTTTTGGGCATCAACATGGTTATTTGCCTCCTTCCTGGCGGCGCTTACCCAGCACCTCGCCCTTATAGATCCACACCTTAACGCCGATGCGGCCATAGGTAGTGGCGGCTTCGGCAAAGCCGTACTCGATGTCGGCACGCATGGTCTGCAGGGGGATGGAGCCATCGTGGTAGCCTTCGGTGCGGGCGATTTCCGCGCCGCCCAAGCGGCCTGCGCACATGAGCTTAATGCCCTTGGCGCCCGCCTTCATGGAGCGGCCCATAGCCTGCTTCATAGCCCGGCGGAAGGAAATACGCTTTTCCAGCTGCGCTGCGATGTTTTCCGCTACCAGCTGCGCATCGGTGTCCACGTTGCGGACTTCCATAATGTTCACGCTAACGGCCTTGCCTACCAAGCCGGAGATGTCCGCCTTGATGGTTTCTACGCCTGCGCCGCCCTTGCCAATGAGCATGCCGGGCCGGCCGGTGTAAATGTTGACCGTGATCTTGTTGGCGGCCCGCTCAATCTCAATGCGGGAAATGCTGGCCGCATAATACTTTTTCTTCACAAACTCGCGGATCTTCTTATCTTCCACGAGGTAGTCGGCGAAGTCCTTCTTGGAAGCATACCAGCGGGTATTCCAGTCCCTGATGACGCCGACGCGGAAGCCGTTTGGATTAACCTTTTGACCCATTGCCGTTGTTCCTCCTTACTTCGCCTGATCCAGGATGATGGTGATGTGGCTCGTGCGTTTGCGAATGCGGGTTGCACGGCCCTGAGCGCGGGGACGATACCGTTTGAGTGTGGGGCCCTGGTTGGCATACACCTCTGCAACATACAAGTTGTCACGGCTCATGTCCAAGTTGTTCTCCGCGTTCGCTACTGCGGAATTGAGCAATTTGATCACCGGCTCGCTGGCAGCCTTGGGCGTATACATGAGGATCGCCTGGGCTTCTGCCACGGACTTCCCGCGGATCAGGTCGATTACAACCTTTACCTTGCGGGAGGAAATGCGAATGTAGCGGGCGACGGCGTGGGGACGCTTGTCGGCGTTTTCGCGGCGGGCCGCTGTTTTCTCTCTAGACCTAGTTGCCATTCTCTGTTTCCCTCCTTACCTGGCGCCCGAGGACTTCTCGCTGCCCCTATGGCCGCGGAATGTCCGGGTGGGGGCGAATTCGCCCAGTTTGTGGCCAACCATTTCCTCCGTTACATACACGGGCACGTGCTTGCGGCCGTCGTGTACGGCGATGGTGTGGCCGACGAACTCGGGGAATATGGTGGAAGCGCGAGACCAGGTTTTCACTACGGTCTTCTTGCCGCTCTCGTTCATATCTGCGATGCGCTTGTAGAGGCGCTCACACACAAAGGGGCCTTTTTTAATGGACCTGCTCATGAACCTTCTCCTTCCTAACTCACTTGCCGTCCCTGCGACGGACGATGAACTTGTCGTTGGGGTTTTTCGTCTTGCGCGTCTTGTAACCAAGAGCGGGCTTGCCCCAGGGAGTAACCGGGCCGGGGCGGCCAATGGGGCTCTTGCCCTCGCCGCCGCCGTGGGGGTGGTCGCAGGGGTTCATGACAGAACCGCGAACGGTGGGCCGGAAGCCCTTGTGACGGGTGCGGCCGGCTTTGCCCAGCTTAATG
This sequence comes from Bacillota bacterium, assembly GCA_023451115.1. Lineage (GTDB taxonomy): Bacteria > Bacillota > Clostridia > Christensenellales > CAG-138 > JAEXFV01. Next base: position 8,087 of record JAEXFV010000036.1, on the reverse strand, counting down.
TTTTCGTGGTCGGTATTGCCAACCTGGCCAATGGTGGCCTTTGCGTTCATGGGGATCAAGCGGACTTCGCCGGAGGGCAGACGCACCTGGGCGTACTTGCCTTCCTTCGCCATGAGCTGAGCGGCGTTGCCCGCGGAGCGGACCAGCTGCGCGCCTTTGCCAGGCTTGATCTCGATGCAGTGGATCATGGTGCCCACGGGGATGTTCTGGATCTCCAGGGCGTTGCCGATCTTGATGTCAGCGCCTTCGCCGGAAAGGATCTCGTCTCCAACTCTCAGGCCCAGGGGGGCGATGATGTAGCGCTTCTCGCCGTCTGCGTAATGCAACAGCGCGATGTTGGCGGAACGGTTGGGGTCGTACTCGATGGTGGCAACCTTGGCGGGCACGCCGTCTTTGTTGCGCTTAAAATCGATGACGCGGTACTTCCTGCGTGCGCCGCCGCCACGGTGGCGTACGGTGATGCGGCCATGGTTGTTGCGGCCGCCGGAATGCCTCAGATCCGTCAATAAGGACTTCTCGGGCGTGGTGCAGGTGATCTCATCAAAGGCGGAGACCGTCATAAACCGCTGGCCCGGCGTGGTGGGATTGATTTTACGAATAGCCATTGTCTTGCGCCTCCTCTTACTGGGACATGCTGTCGAAGAATTCAATGCCCTTGGAGTCCTTCTTCAGCTTCACATAAGCCTTTTTGGTGGAAGCGCGGCGGCCCTGGTGGATGCCCTGGCGCTTCATCTTGCCCATCTGGTTGACGGTGTGGACGCTGTCCACCTTCACGCCGAACACAGCTTCAACCGCCTGTTTGACCTCGGTCTTATTTGCCCGTTTGTCCACGATGAACGTGTAAGTCTTGGCGGGGATGTAGTCGTAGCTCTTTTCAGTGAGCACCGGCTTGATGATAATGTCATGGGGGTTCTTCATCAGCAATACACCTCCTCGACCTTGGCGAGAGCTTCCTTGGTGAGGATCAGCTTCTCGTACTTCAGGATCTCGTATACATTGAGCGTACCCACCAATGTGGTCTTAACGCCAGGAATGTTGCTGGCAGCCCGCTCTACGATCTCATCCTTCTCCGGCAGCACGATGAGGGCTTTGTCCACATCTACGGCCTTGAGTACTTTGACCATTTCCTTGGTCTTGGGAGCCGCGATGTCCAGCGCGTCGAATACGATGATCTCGTTTTCGTTGACCTTAGAGGACAGGGCGGATTTCATCGCCAGGCGTTTTACTTTCTTGTTCACGCACAGGCGGTAATCCCTGGGCTTGGGCGCGAATACCACGCCGCCATGCCGCCACTGGGGAGAGCGGGTGGAACCCTGGCGGGCACGGCCGGTGCCCTTCTGGCGCCAAGGCTTGATGCCGCCACCGCGCACTTCGCTGCGGGTGAGGGCGCTCTGGGTTCCCTGGCGCTGGTTGGCCAGGTATGCGGTAACAACCTGATGCATTACCGCCGCGTTGACGGGGGCGCCGAAGATTTCTTCGGAGAGCTCGATCTCGCCGACCTGCGCGCCCGTGATATCATACAATGCAACCTTAGGCATGTGTAGCTTCCTCCTTTCGCAATCCTGCTTACTTCTTGACGGTACTCTTGATTACGACCATGCCGCCCTTGGCGCCGGGAACCGCGCCCTTGATGAGAAGCAGGTTACGCTCTTTGTCCACCCGAACCACTTCCAGGTTCTGCACCGTGGTGGTTTCCGCACCCATATGGCCGGGGAGGTTCTTGCTCTTAAATACCCGGGAAGGATCGGAGCAAGCGCTCATGGAGCCAGGGGTCCGGTAGGAGTGGGAACCGTGGGTCTTGCGGCCGCGGGACTGATTATGGCGTTTGATGGCGCCTGCAAAGCCCTTACCTTTGGACTTGCCCACTACGTCCACATGGTCGCCGATTTCAAACATGTCAGCGGTGATCACCGCGCCTACTTCGTAGTTGGCGGCGTCATCCAGCTTGAGTTCCTTCAGATAACGGCATACTTTGACGCCCGCCTTGCCGAAGTGGCCCTTCCTGGGCTTATTGGCCAGGCTCTCCCGGATTTCTGCAAAGCCAACCTGTACGGCGCTGTAACCATCGTGCTCCACGGTTTTCTTCTGTACCACGGGGCAGGGGCCGGCCTCAACGACGGTTACGGGGATCATGGTACCGTCAGACAGGAACAGCTGCGTCATACCAACCTTTTTGCCTACTATGGCTTTCTTCATCTATCTGCACCTCCAAATTAAAGCTTGATCTCGATGTCCACGCCAGCGGGGAGATCGAGCTTCATCAGAGCGTCCACGGTTTTTGCCGAGGGCTGGAGAATGTCGATCAAGCGCTTATGGGTGCGCATTTCAAACTGCTCGCGGGAATCCTTATACTTGTGGGGCGAGCGCAGGATGGTCACCACCTCTTTTTCCGTAGGCAGGGGGATGGGGCCGCTGACGCGCGCGCCGGTTCTCTTGGCCGTATCCACGATCTTTTCGGCGCTCTGGTCGATCAGATTGTGTTCGTAGGCTTTGAGTTTGATGCGGATCTTCTGGTTTGCCATGTTATTATTGCTCCTCCTCATTTAAATTGGGCTGTACACTCGGCCGTGTGTTTCCTTATCATAGTTTTGGCACAGCGTTTCCGCTGTGGCCTTGGGAGGCAAGCCTCCCCGATCGGACTGCACGAACCGGATGCCATCACCCTTGGGGTGTTTGGTCTGCGGAAATTACCCGGTGGCTCCCGGCAACCTCCCGCTTCATCCCGGTTTGCGGGCATAGCGATTTTCTTCACTCTGCGACGCAACGCTCTTATTCTACTGTATTAGGGCAGGGATTGCAAGGGTTTTTTCAAAAAAATACCCGCAAAATTTTGCCTATTTTTCGGCTATTTTTTCCATGCCGAATTTGGCAGCGCACTTGTCCTTTATCTTGTATTTCATTTATATTTTCCCACTAAATGTAGCAAAAGGTTTTTTATGAGCAAAATACTCAGAATGCTCCCACCTAAAGCTGCAAATGGCTTAACTTCCCGTTTCGAGCCTGTTTGTCCTTGTCAGCGGATGGCAAAACTATTTCAACATACGGAAAAAGGCTTTTCATATATATAGGAGGCCTCATCATTTCTCCGAAAAAATTGCGGTTTATTTATCAATATACCTTGACAGGCGATGTACTATGCATTAATATATACTCGCAAATACAAAATACCTTGCTTTGGGCTGAAAGGGGGCGGCATATGCTTTGTCCATTGCATCAGATTTAATCCGCGGCCATATCGACACCATTATTCTGGCCCACCTGTTGGAAGGGGACAGTTATGGATACGACATCAACAAATCCATCGTCAGGCGTACCGCAGGCCGGTATGAACTCAAGGAGGCCACCTTGTATACCGCGCTGCGGCGGCTGGAGCAAAACGGCTGTATCCGCTCTTATTGGGGGGATGAGACCATAGGCGCACGCCGCCGGTATTATGCCATCACCCCAGCAGGGCGGGGCGCTTATCTGCAGCTGGCCCAGGAGTGGGATGATGCCAAAGCATTGATTGATCAATTAATCCATCTTGGAGGAGCTGAAACTTATGGAGAATAAAATCCGGGAATATGTAGAGGGCCTGTTTGAAGAAGCGCCGCAAACCCGCAAGGCCCTGGAGCTGCGGGAAGAAATGGTGCAGAACATGGTAGAAAAATACCAGGACCTGCTCCATCAGGGTAAAACCCCTGAAATGGCCTACAATATGGTCATTGGCAGCATCGGGGACGTAGGTTCCCTGCTGCGGGAGTTAAGGCGGGAAGCCGCTCCCCAGGAGGAAGCCGCACGCAAGCGTTCGGCGTTGTTTGTGTCCATTGCGATTGCGCTGTATATTCTTTCTGTAGTACCCATATTGCTTTTGCAAAACATCGTGGGTGTTGTGCTGATGTTTGTTTTCGCTGCCGCAGCCACCGGCCTTTTGGTTTATCATACCATGTCAAAACCCCGTTACCAGCGCCAGGAGGATAGCATGGTAGAGGATTTTAAAGAATGGCAGCACAATAAATCCAGCCAAACCGCAGCCCGTAAAGCGGTAAGCTCGGCCATTTGGGCCATAACGGTTGCCATCTATTTGATCGTGAGCTTTACCACCTTTGCCTGGCACATTACCTGGGTGATCTTCCTCATCGCAGGGGCTGTGAACAAAATTGCAGACGCTGCCTTTGCCCTTGGGGACAGCAAAAAGGAGGACGGCAAGCAATGAAAAAGGCCGCTATTATTTCCATCATCTGCTGGTCGCTGGTGGCCGTCCTGCTCCTTGCAGGATTATGGTACGGGTTAAACCACAGCTCTGGGTGGAGCCTGCCCTTCCTCCACATCGGCTCCGACGAAAAAACCCCTTTTGAGGGGGAAACCGCCCAGTCAAAAACCAGCCATCCAGCCCAGGATATTACCCAAATCCAAATCAACTGGATGGCCGGGGATATCCATATTGTCCAGCATAATAGCCCGGAAATCGCCTTTGAACAAACTTCATCCTGGGAAATTCCGGAAGAACGGTTGCTGCGCTACCGGCAGCAGGGCGGCAAGCTTACCATCAACGAGGGCAATACCCGCCTGTTTACCAGCCTGAAGGGTAAAACGAACCTTACGGTATACCTGCCCCAAAACTGTTCCCTACAGGAGTTTTCCGTGGATATGGCCAGCGCTGCTTTGACCATAGACTGCCTACAGGCACAGGCCATTCGCCTGGATACTGCCTCAGGCAGCATCACATTAGGGCAAGTACAAACCAATTCTCTGGAAATTGACAGCGCTTCCGGCTCCGTGGGGGCGGAAAACCTGCAAGCAGAGCAAGTGGATATCAATACCGCCTCCGGTTCCGTTGATTTAACCGGCAGTATTCAGGAAATTGACTGTGACACCGCCTCCGGCTCCGTTACCGTAGACTCTGCAGTTTGCCCCCGGCAGTTGGATGCGGACACCGTCTCCGGCTCTGTGACCCTGCGCATTCCGGAAAACGCTGGCTTTACCGCCACGTTGAGCGCGGTATCCGGCAGCCTATCCACCTCTTTCCCCTGTGAGCTGAGCAAAGGCAAAGCGGTGTACGGGGACGGTTCCGCACAGTTTTCTGTAAACAGCGTCAGCGGAAGCTTTCAAATCAAGTTGCGTTAATCCGTTTTCTATAAACAATGATTACGGGCTGCCTCCTGTTTTTGAGGCAGCCCGTGTTTTTGTGTTTTTATCGGTCCACAGGGATTACAAGCTCCTGGCCAACATAAATGCGGTTGGGATTTGTAATATGATTGAGTCGCACCAGTTCCGCCACGCTGGTATCATACCGCCGGGCAAGACCCCATAGGGTTTCACCACGCTGCACCCGGATGGTGATATGCACCACATGCGGAGGCAGCGGCTCTGGCGCAGGCGTGGGGGTAGGCGCCGCCGCTTCCTGGTCCAGATAGATTTCCTGTGTAAACCAATCCCGGTCCACATCCCCGGTGATCCCGTCTACCCGGCCAGCATCCGTATACTGAAACCCCACCCAGGTTTCCCATTTGCCGTTGTCAGCAGGCTCACTAACCCCATATTCCGCCACCCAAATGGGAGCAAAATCCGCCACCTCCTGGCTCCACACGGTTCTGGCATGGGAAGCGTTGGTATAAATCACCGGATCCATACCGCTTTGCTCCCTTAACTCCTGCAAAAATGCCAAAGCCACGGCATTGGCCTGGGCAGTGCTGGAGAAACGCTCATAATCCATAGCGGGTTTGCATTGCAGGGTTTTCCCCGCCACAGTATTGAGGAAAAAGCGGGCCTGCGCCCTGGCCTGCGCGGCTGTGCCAGCCGTTAGATAATGGTAAACCCCTACATCCAGCCCCGCAGCACGGGCGGAGGCATAATGGGCCTCAAAATAGGGATCCACATAAGCTTCCCCATAAGAAGCGCGGATGTAAACCACATCGATCCCCGCTGCCTTCACTCTGTCAAAATCAATATAGCCCTGCCATTTGCTCACGTCGATGCCAGGGAGCAACGGTTCACTTTCCGGCGGGAAAGCCAGCGCGCTTCCTGCCGCTCCCAGAAGCAGCAGCGCCAGCAGCAAAGCCCATACTCGTTTTTTCATGTTGCATTGTCCTTTCCAAGCCAATATGACTATGTGGCGGGCGCCCCGGGTTTCCCCCATAAGCAGGCGTTTTTCCCGCCCATTTGCATACTATGCCAAAAAGGGCTGCCGGGGTGCAGGGGGTATGGTATACTGTTAGCATGCCAAACAAAATTGGGAGTGCTAACATGCAAGAGCCATGCCTGCTGCCCGGTGAAAAGCTGGAGGATTTGCAGTACCAGGGGTTGAAACTCATTCAGGGCCCCGGCGCCGCCCGGTTTAGCGCGGACTCCGTACTGCTTGCCGCCTTTGCATCCCCCAAACCAGGGGAGCAGGCGGTGGATTTAGGGGCAGGCTGCGGGGTTATCGCGTTGCTATGCGCCGCCCGCACCGGAGCGCAGTTTTGCTGCGTGGAGCAAAGCCTTTCCGCAGCGGATGCGGCCCGGCGCAGCATGGCCTGTAACGGGAAGAATATTCCCGTATACGGTATGGGATGGGAAGATGCGCCTCAGGCATTGGGTTACGGCCGGTTTGGCGTGGCCGTATCCAACCCTCCCTATTTTTCCGGGCAAGGCACAAAAAGTCCCCAGTCCAGCCGCAGAGAGGCCCGGTCCGGCGGGGAAGGATGCCTGCCTGGCCTATGCAAAAGCGCCGGCAGCCTGTTGAAAAATGGCGGCAGGTTTTTCCTGTGCTATCCCGCCAGTTTGCTGGCGGAAGTCTTTTTCCAGCTGCGGCGGCAAAGCCTGGAGCCCAAACGGCTGCAGCCCGTGTATGCTAAACCGGGCAAAGCGCCCTATCTCGCCCTCATTGAAGCAAAAAAGGGCGGAAAGCCGGGGCTGGTTTGGGAAACGCCCCTGTTGCTCCAGGATGCCTCCGGCATGCCGCCCCCTGCCATACGCCGCATTTACCATATGGATGACCAAGCCCCTACCCCCTGACAATTTGTTGCAATCCCCGAAGCTTCTGGTTTCGGGGGAAAGGAGCCAACCCTTATGCCGCAACCCCCGAAGCCCGGCCTGCTTTCCCTTTGCGCTACCCCCATCGGCAACCTGGAGGATATTACACTGCGGGTGCTGCGTATCCTGCGGGAGGCCGATGCCGTATGGGCGGAGGACACCCGCCATACCTTAGGGCTGTTGAACCATTTCAACATCCGCAAGCCATTATACAGCTGCCATGAGCACAACGAGCGCGAGCGGGCGCAAACGCTGTTAGCCGCCCTTTCCCAGGGCCAGCGCATTGCCTATTGTTCCGATGCGGGCATGCCTGGCATTTCGGACCCGGGCGCGGCCCTGTTGCAGGCTTGCGCCGCCGCAGGATACCCTTGTGAGGTGCTGCCCGGAGCATCTGCCGCGCCAATGGCCGCTGTGCTGAGCGGGCTGGACTGCTCCTGCTTCACCTTTTTCGGGTTCCTGCCCCGGGAAAAAAAGCCCCGCAAGGCAAAACTTGCCCAGCTGGCAGCCTGCCCCCACCTGATGCTGGTATATGAAAGCCCCCTGCGTTTGCCCGGCACCTTGCGGGAGCTTAGCATTTTGTTGGGAGAGGACCGTCCCGCCGCCGTGCTGCGGGAGCTGACCAAGATGCATGAAGAAGTGGTGCGCGGGCCCTTGTCCGCCCTTTGCAGCCGGTTTTGCGATCCGCCCAAGGGGGAATGCGTCATCGCCATTACAGGAGCGCCCCTGCAGCAGCCTTTGGCAGCCAGCCCCGAGGATTTGGAGGCGCTGCTGCGCACCCTGCTTGGCCAGGGGCTTTCCCTTAAGGATGCGGCTGCCCAAGCCGCCCAAACCCTGGGCGTCCCCAAAAAGGCGGCCTATCAAAAAGGATTGGAATTGAAGTAAACGCCCGGGCATTGCCCCAAAAATCATAAGGGGCCCGTGTTTTGTAAAACGCGGGCCCCTCGTATTGGCTGGAACTTCTAATCGTGGGCATGGGCAGCCTGTGGGTACGCTACCCACCCCTTTGGCCGTTCACCGCCTGGGAATGCTTCAGCATAAGAGGTGAAACGCTGTATCTCTATGGCAATGGTTAGCTCCTTAAGCTTGCCCCCGCC
>JAEXFV010000152.1 GCA_023451115.1 Bacillota bacterium | reverse complement strand
AATATAATCAATGCAATCAAGCCCAGCACGCCTACTACCGTGGCAGTCAGCGCCAGAATTGGCCCCGCATTGGAAGCTTTGAGGCTTGTCCGCTTGCGCTTTGGCCGATGAGTACTCCTGTATTTGTTCCGCATGCCTTTTCTCCCGTATTTCCAGCCTTTTTACAAAGGAGCTTTCTCTGTTTATTTCAACATTTCCCCGAACCCCTTAGGCTTCGGGGATTTCATTATGGTGCTATACCAAAGCATTCGCTTTGGCCACCTTATAACGCTTATATTGGTTTCAGTATATCATAACCATCAATCTCTGAACAAGGGACATCACGCTTTGTTCACGGTTGGTTTGTTCCAGTTACCCCGATTGAAAAATCCCGAAAAAGAGACTACAATATGTAATGTTATATTGTTGCTATCCTATCCGCATTGCGGGTTGGTGTGCATTATTTTGCTCTATTCCCAAAATTCCGTGATTACATGAAAAGGAGCGATTGGGTTGTTAAGCCAGGAAAAAATCCCGTTTTGGAACGGGCAGCGTTTTGGGCTGGTGCTTTCCGGCGGAGGCGCAAAGGGCGCATATGAAGCGGGGGTTTTCCGGGCGTTATATGCCTTGGATTTCGCAGATAAAGTCAAGGCCGTTTCCGGAACCTCTGTGGGCGCTTTAAACACTTTGATTTTCGCCATGCAGGATGTGGAGTTGGCGCAAACCCTTTGGTCCAAAATCGGGCTAAGAAATATCCTTTCCCCTTCTGATAAAATGGAGCGTGGGCAACTGCGGGAAGTGATGCGCCATATCTCGCCGGATACGTTGGAAATTGAGGCGTTGCCTTCGCTGTTATTGGAGCTTTCCCGTAGCAATGTTTCCCCCTTTACCCAGGCAGGGTTACGCTCCCTATTGTGGAAAACGGTAGATTTTCAAAGAATTCGCCACAGTGGCATGGCGCTTTATGCCTGCGCTTATGATGTGGAAGCGTTAAAGCCGGTTTATTTTCATCTAAACGCCTTATCCGATGAAGAAATCATCGACGCCGTTCTGGCATCCGCCGCTATTCCTTATTTGTTCCAGCCGGTTTCCCTGGGGGGGAGGCTATATGCCGATGGCGGCGTGAACAACCCTGCCTATCCGGTCCCCAATGGGGATGTTACCCCCATTGCGCCTATGAAGGGATTGCCGTTGGACCGCATCCTGGTCATACACCTGCGGCATGACGTCCACCCTGGCTATGACGAATTCTGCGGCGTGCCTGTTACCCATATCATTCCTTCCCGCCCACTGGAACCTGTCCACGGGGCAGGGACCATGAACTTTTCCCATGGCGCTCTGCTGGAAAAACTGGCTCTGGGGTATCAGGACGCATTGAGCGTTTTAGCGCCGCTGGCAATGGGATATTTAAAAGCGGAATAAAAATCCTGTTTTCAGCACGTTGCAGCCTATATAAAGATTATGATATGATAGGGCTGTTATGGATGTAAAAAAGGAGGAGAGCCACAATGGGAAATACCACGGTGATCGCTTTTGAGGGGATTGACGGCAGCGGAAAAACTGTGCAGATGTATCACCTTGAACGTGCTTTGATCCGCCGGGGTATGCGGGTGGATACCATTTCTTTCCCCGTATACAGCAGTTTTTTCGGTCGGGAAGTGGGCAAGCTGTTGACCGGGGCGGAAGGCGTAAGCGCGGATACAGTAGACGGCAAGAGCATGGCCCTTTGGTTTGCATTGGACCGTTTCGAGGCGTTTCAAGGTTATCAGGACGGCCAGACAGACGTGTTGCTGATCAACCGCTATGTGCTATCCAATGCAGTATACCAAAGCATTCGTGACCGGGATTTGGATCAGCCGGATCTTTTGGATTTTGTGATGGATTTGGAATATGGCCACTTTGGCATCCCGGTAGCGGACGCTCATATTTATTTGGATGTAGATGTAGCTGATGCCGGCCGCAATGTGGTGCGAAAGGGTTATCGGGACTATGTTGGCAACGACAGGGATGTGTATGAAGCCCAGGTCAGTTTGCAGCTGCGTGCCCGCGCAAAATATTTGGAGTATGCTACCCTGTTGGATAATGTATTTGTTGTTCCATGTATGGAGGATAACCGGCTCCGTTCAGAAGCAGAAATCGCTATGCTGGTAGAGGATGCGCTGTTGCATTCCGGCATTTTATAAAAAATCCGCAAAAGGAGGGCTTTGTATGACGTTAGCTTCCATTTTAGCTTATGGAATGGTTGGAATGACAGGGCTGGGGTTCCTCCTCACCGTATTGGACCGTATTCTTGCCGCCTCCACAAAGAAAACGGTGCGAATTCCGGAAAACCTGTTGCTGGGCATTGCATTTTTATTGGGCGGCATTGGTGTAATGCTGGGGTTTTTTCTGGCAAAACGAGGGCTTTATAAGCCGGAAACCCGGCTGGGTGTACCCGCTGTAGCCCTGGGAGAAACCATTCTGCTCTTCTGGATGGTGCCTGGGTTCTGGGAAGCGGTAAAGGCTGTATTTGGAGGATAGTATGGGCATTTTTGAAGTACGGGAATATTTTAAGGCGCACGGAATTCCGGAGGAAATCAGAGAGTTTGACGAGTCCAGCGCAACGGTAGAGTTGGCAGCGCATGCTTTGGGTGTTCCCGGGCAGCTGATCGCCAAAACGCTTTCCTTTTCCATGGGAGATTCCGCCATCCTGATTTTGGCTGCCGGGGATGCCCGCATTGATAACCGGAAATATAGAGACCAATTCGGCTGCAAAGCAAAAATGCTCTGCGCAGAGGATGCCCTGCGCTTTACCGGCCATCCGGTGGGCGGCGTATGCCCCTTTGCGCTGGCCACGCCGTTGCCCGTATATTTGGATGTATCCTTGCGCCGGTTTCCTACCGTATATCCCGCTGCAGGCAGCCCCGCTTCCTGCGTGGTGATTACCCCGGACAGGCTGCAGGAAATTACCGGTGCACAGTGGGTTGATGTGTGCAAACTCCCGGAGGAACAGCCACAAGGCTGAACCGGTTCCGCTGTCATTTATCAGGCGCGAATGATCGCGTCTGTTTTTTATGCCGGAAATACAAAGTTAACCAGCAGCATATACCCAATGGTACCCCCTGCAATGGAAAGCAGCGTATTGTGCTTCCATTGGTGCAGCAAAACAACCATGCCGATTCCCAGCAATTCCGGCAGGCCATAGGGCGTAGTGTTTAATGAAATTCCTTTGAGGCAATACACTACCAGCAACGCCATTACGGCAGGGGGCAACACATTGCCTAAATAAGCCACATATTTGGGAGGCTGCTTATGATCCGGAAACAGAACGAAGGGCAAAAATCGGTTGATGATTACCCCTAAGGCCAATGCTATCATAGTGACCAGGGTTTGTACTGGTGTAAGAGCCATGCTATTCTTCCCCCTTTTGCGGCGTTACCGGGGCGTTTTTATCCTCTATGCCCTCCAGCTTACCTCTGGCCAACGTTAATGCGGCCTGCATTGCCCCCATTGCCGGGATAATGAAATGATCCGGCCCCAGCAGCACCAAAAATCCTCCAGAACAGGCCAGCCCGATCAGCGCCGGTATACGGTTGCTTTTCTCCTTCCATTGCTCTAAAAAGAGCACCACAAACAAGGCGGTTAATGCAAAATCAAGCCCCTTAATATCCAGAGAAATTAAGCTGCCCAAAATTCCGCCTAAAAAGGAGCTGCACACCCAATAAAAATAATTGAGCAGGCATATCCAAAAATAAAACCAAGCCCGGTCCACATCCGGTGCAGGCGTAACGCTGCTTACTACGGAAAAGGTTTCATCACACATGGTATAAATCAAAAAGGGCTTGCTTTTCCCAATGCCTTTATACTTTTTCAACAGGGAGATCCCATAAAACAGGTGCCGGGCGTTTACCACCAAGCTGAGCAACAATGCCTGCAACGGATGAAACGGGCCGCTGAGCAAGCCAATTGCCGCAAACTGAATGCCGCCCGCAAATACCACCAGGCTCATCAGCAATGACCAAACCGCCCCATATCCTTTGGCCTGCATCAGCACCCCATAGGTCATGCCCAAAAATAGAAAACTGGCCAAAATTGGTATTGTGTGTGGAAAAGCCGCCGCCAAAGCAGCGCCCGCTTTTTGTTTGCTTTGCATGGTTTCCTCCAACTTCTCCCATATGATACGAAAATCAGTATACACACAAGTTCCGTCCATTGCAAACCACGAAAAGCCATTGTTTTTATCGGCATACATAATTTTTTTGCATATTGTGTTATATCCTGTCTGTAAGAACAGTGTACAAGAGGCTACAAGCGGTATAAAAAAGCAAGTTCATCTAACAGAGCGGAAAGTTATATTTTCCACTCTATCTTCACACAGTCGCTGGTGGCGCTGATTGATGAAATCAGCCCATCGGCGGCTTTTCGTTTGTCCTCAAAGCTGATGTGCTCCCAATCGTCCAAGTACCCGGACAGCAATTCGATTTGGTGGGGAGAAGTCGTTTCAACGGACAGGTCGGCAATGGCCTTGGTAAGTGTCTTGCTGCGCTCGTCTAATTCTTCGATTTTTCGGTTGGCATAGGCAAGCAAGGTTGCGTTTGCCCCGGACAGTGTACAAGCAGTTTTTCAATTTCGGCTTCTACCTATGCAAGCTCCACCTGAAAGGCGGTGATTTTCGGGTTAGCCTTTTCCTCGCCGCTGTGAAGCAGTTTGAAGTCTCTGAACTTCTCGCCCATAGCGGTAAAGATGAACTGCTCAAACTCGCCCTTGCGGAGTGTGCCACACCCTGGACAGCCCTTGTGGTTGGAGCGCTTGGTACAGCGCAGGTATTCATAGCCCGTGGGATTTCGGGTCGCTGAATACCTTACAGTTTCCGCCTTTCAGCTCATATTTGCAGAAGTCAATTTGGCTCTCAATGCTGACACTGTCCTTGCGGTCTACGGATTGTCTTGCATATGAAATTAACGAAATCATTTGGTGTTTTCTTGGTGTTCTGACAGAAGTTCCAATAATTTGTGAACATCCTCCTCCGTTGTCGCCCAACTGGTGGCAAAACGGACAACAGTGTGGCGATCATCATATTTTTCCCAGAATCCCATTTCAACATCAAGCTCAAGGGTTTCTTTGATGCCATCCTCCAGTATCACGAAAACCTGATTAGTAGGTGATTCAAAGCGCATACGGAAATTAGCTTGTTTCAGTGCATTTTGTATGATACCTGCATATTCTATCGCTGATTTTCCGATGTGTTCATATAAGTCATCTGTGAACAGGGCATCAAATTGCAGACCAAGAAGCCGCCCTTTTGCTAATAGTGCCCCATGTTGTTTAATAATAGTGAAAAAATGTGGAATAAAGCTGTTTTGGGGTATCACCACCGCTTCGCCAAACAAAGCCCCGCATTTCGTTCCACCAATATAAAATATATCACTGAGCCGAGCAAGATCAGCAAGTGTCACATCGTTATCGGGGCTGGCAAGCGCATAGGCCAAACGAGCGCCATCCACATATAGAGGTAGTCCATTAGAGCGGCAGCTATGGCTAATTTCCGCCAACTCATGCAAAGAATACATGGTTCCATATTCTGTCGGCTGGGAGATATACACCATTCCCGGCATAACCATGTGTTCCCGATTTGCATCGTTTTGATAGGCGGCAACTATCCTCTCTATATCTGTGCTACTAATTTTCCCCAGCTTGTGAGGGATGGTCAAGACTTTATGACCACCAAACTCAATAGCTCCTGCCTCATGAACGCTGATATGTCCACTTTCCGCTGCAATTACTCCTTGATAGGATTTGAGTAGAGCATCAATCACGATCGCATTCGTTTGTGTGCCGCCTACCATGAAATATATTTCAGCGTCCAAACAGTCACAGGCTTTGCGTATTTTTTCTTTAGCAGACGCCGAGAAAGCATCTAAGCCATATCCGGGTGTTCTAATCCTGTTTGTTTCCTCCAATTTGCGGATAATGGATGGATGAGCACCCTCCATATAATCTGATGCAAAAGATAGCTTTTGATTTAGGGTTTCCATCGTTTTTCTCCCTTTGACTTGTTTTTTCTGTTATTGTATAATATCGGAATTCATGACACAAACGGTAAATTATCATGATAAAAATGAATGCAAGTCATGAATGGGAGGTATTATACTATGGATGTTGTAAAATGTGAAGCGTTTCTTTCTGCTGTTGATTGCGGTAGCTTTACTGCCGCAGCTGAATCTTTAGGTTATACCCAATCTGGAATAACGCGAATGATAAATTCTCTTGAAGCTGAGATGGGATTTCCTCTGTTTGTACGCTCAAAAAAGGGTGTTGTTCTCACGGAAAATGGGCAAATGATGCTCTCTGTTTTCCAAGATATAGTCCATGCTCATAAAAATGTGGAACAGCTTAGTGCTGATATTCGGGGTTTCGTCAAGGGAAGTCTATCTATAGGTAGTTACTTTAGCATTTCTGCCATTTGGATGCCAGATATTTTAAGCAGGTTTATGGCTTTATACCCCGGTATCAAGGTGAATTTGAGAGAGGGGGGCAACCTAGAAATGTCCAGATGGTTGAATGAGAGTTCTGTTGACTGCTGTTTTTGTGCAGAGCCATCTAGCGATACAAATTGTGACTGGCTACCGCTTTTTAGAGATGAACTTGTTGTATGGCTCCCGAAAGATCATCCGAAAGCTGGGGCAGAAAAATTTGTACTATCCGAATTAGAAAATGAACCGTTTATCATGACATCTCCAAATCATGATACAGATCAAGATCGCCTGTTAGCAGAAGCGAACCTAAGTCCAGATATTTGCCTCTCAACCAAAGATGGATATTCCACTTATAATATGGTCGCGGCTGGTTTGGGCATTAGCTTTAATCAGAGACTTATATCAAGCAAATGGGATGGCTCTGTCGTTGAGCTCCCTTTTGAGCCTCCGAAGTATGTTTCACTGGGGATTGCCGTGCCAGTACTCCGTGCATCCTCA
>JAEXFV010000006.1 GCA_023451115.1 Bacillota bacterium | reverse complement strand
TGGGAAAAGGGTACACCCGGCAAAGCCTCCAGGACATTGCCCGCCATATCTGCCACACCAACCAGTTATTATGCAGCGCCTGCCAGGGCTTATATATAGATACCAATGACTTTGCGGAGGCAGTCGGGTTTGCCAAAATGTTTGCAGAAGTATTGCAGCAGGCGGCAGCCGAGGATCCTTTCCCGGAAGACCCTTTTTTAACTGCAAAAAAAACACTGGAAATCTATACGGAAGAACTGGAAAGCGCAAAGGGGCAAAAACGGGTATTTCGTGCACTCGGATGCAGCGTAATCGCTTACCCGGACAGCAAACTGGAACCCGCTTATCAAATGCGCAATTGCTGGGTTAAACCGCTGCCCAGGGAAAAAATATTGCAAACGCTGACACCCCATAAAGGGCATTTGCAAACGGTTGCGCTGCTGTGCGGAGAAGCGGAGCGGGATCCACTTTTTGAGATTTTTAAAAGGACCGGTGCCGTCCGAGTTACAGATGCAGGCCATATGTCTTGCGAATACAGTGAAATGCCCCATGATGGGCGCTTCCCCTTGCGGGAATATAGCAGGTATATCTCCAGTGAATTGTAAGGTAATTGATTGATGATACAGACAAAAGTTGCCTTCTAAGCCGTTATAAAAATTTATGAAAATGCTTCAAGCATCTGAAATCAGGGCGCGATTGCATATGAGGCCCTTTGCATAAAAATTTCTGCGGCAATAAGGGGGATTTTACTCGTTGGGATATCCCAAGCACCCAGCAAATGCTGAGTTATCTCTCTATCCCCAATACATCATAATATTCATCGCGATATTGAATTCTGCTCTCATCAAAATCGGATTGTATTGCTTTTACATATTCGAATGGCTCTTCCATAGGAGAAGTATCAAGCGCACGCTCCAAAAACGACAGCAACTCTTTTTGTTTGACAGTTTGAATTTCCTTTTCATCCTGTAAATGCTGCTCAAATTGCGCCTTGTTCATCCAAACAATCTGCTCAACAGGATTTGTAGAGCCGCAAGCCAAAATCAATCGAATAAAGTCCTTAAAGTTTAAAGCGAGAGGGTATACGTTTTGATCGGCACAACTTTCCGGGTTACACGCAAATACCATTTCACCATATTCAGGCAGGAAACAATACAAAATACACCCATCAAATCCAATCACTTCTGCATTTGCCGGATAGCAAAAATAAGGATACGCAATCTTTGCGAATTCAAGAGAAATCAAACTACCGTCTATGTTTAATGTTCTGTATTTTTGGAACAAATCCATGTGGATGTCCTCCGCAACTTCTGATTTTCCGGCCTCTTCGACATGCATATTATATCTCTCAGATATGAATTTTTCTATTCTTTTCCTACCTTTTACGCAATAGCAGCGGCAAACGCAAGGATAAGCGCTTTTCCCTCGTATTATATGTATTTCCTTATCAGAATTTGAAATATTATTTTTATCCGTTTGGGCATTGACAAATAGAGTTAGCGATGATAAACTGCAATTGTTCCAAGGGTTAGTATATTCTAACCCGTATATAAAAAACAGAAGTTAGCATACACTAATTCTGAGAGAAGGGGTTGTATGATGCCATTGTCCATGGCCCAAACAGGGGAAATCAATTATATTAAAAAGATTAGTGGAAAAGACGAGGTGCGCCAGCATCTGGCGGAGATGGGGTTTGTTGTAGGCGGTGAAGTGATGGTGGTGACGCAGATGGGTGGCAACTTGATTCTAAACGTAAAAGATACTCGGGTTGCATTGAACAAAGAGATGGCGAACCGGATTATGATTTGACATAAGGAGGGTGTAAACAGTGAAAACGTTGCGAGATGCAAAGGTGGGCTCTACCGTACAGGTTGTGAAGCTCCATGGGGAGGGGGCGGTCAAACGCCGGATCATGGATATGGGTATTACCAAAGGCGTAGAAGTGTTTGTGCGAAAGGTAGCGCCACTTGGGGACCCCATGGAGGTGAATATCCGGGGATATGAACTTTCGGTGCGCAAAGCAGATTGTGAAATGATTGAGATCGCCTAAGGGTGCGGCTAAGCCGCGCTATTTTTCAGCGAATAAGTTAGTTTAGATTAACCCATTTAAAAACTTTGAATGATCGCATTGCAATGGAAGAAACGGACTATGTCGTAGCTTTTCACTTTTAAGATTGGAGGGGACCAATATGGCAATTAAAATCGCCCTGGCAGGCAATCCCAACTGCGGGAAAACCACTATGTTTAACGACCTGACAGGGAGCAACCAATATGTGGGCAACTGGCCGGGTGTTACTGTGGAGAAGAAGGAAGGCAAGTTTAAGGACAATAAGGAAGTGGTTATTCAGGACTTGCCCGGCATTTATTCCCTTTCTCCTTATACGCTGGAGGAAGTGGTATCTAGAAACTACCTAATCAATGAAAAACCAGATGCAATCCTAAACATTGTAGACGGCACCAATTTGGAACGCAACCTGTATCTTACGACACAACTGATGGAAATCGGCCTTCCCATGGTGATTGCGCTGAACATGATGGATATCGTGCGCAAAAACGGAGATGAGATCGATGTAAAGAAACTTTCCGAAGCGCTGGGGTGCCCCATTGTGGAGACTTCTGCTTTAAAGGGGGAGGGCTCCCGGATCGCGGTGGAACGGGCTGCCCATATAGCTAAGCAGCATAAAGTGCAGGAACATCCCCACGTGTTTGGCGGAACGGTAGAACATGCCATCGCTCATATTGAAGAAAGCTTGGAGGGCAAAGTTGAGCCAGAGCATCTGCGCTGGTATGCCGTCAAGCTCTTTGAACGGGATGATAAAGTGGTGGGCCAACTAAATCTGGATGAAAGCCTGATGGCCCACTTGGAATCCCACATCAAAGAGTGCGAGGCGGAGTTGGATGACGATGCAGAGAGCATTATCACCAACGAGCGCTATGCATATATCAGCAAGCTGATGACCGTTTGCATCAAGAAAAAACGGAAAAAGGGCAGCTTGACTATCTCGGATAAAATTGATCGGATTGTTACCAACCGTTGGTTGGCCCTGCCAATCTTTGCGGCGGTTATGTTCCTGGTGTATTATGTATCCGTTACCACTATTGGCGATATCGTAACAGGGTTTACCAATGACACCCTGTTTGGCGAATGGATTTGCGCGCCGCTGGGAGAGTGGCTTACCTCTATCGGCACGGCAGATTGGCTGGTAGGCTTGGTGGTAGACGGCATTGTTGGCGGCGTTGGCTCGGTGCTGGGATTTGTTCCCCAAATGCTTATTTTATTCCTCTTTCTGGCCATACTGGAGGACGTTGGCTATATGGCGCGGGTAGCGTTCATTATGGACCGAATTTTCCGTAAATTCGGCTTGTCGGGAAAATCCTTTATCCCCATGTTGATTAGCTCTGGTTGCGGTGTGCCTGGCATTATGGCTTCCCGTACCATTGAAAACGACCGCGACCGTAAGATGACCATTATGACCACCACGTTTATACCCTGTGGCGCAAAGATGCCCATTGTGGGTTTGATCGCAGGCGCGCTGTTTGGAGGCGCCTGGTGGGTGGCCCCTACGGCTTACTTTATCGGGGTGGCGGCGGTAATCGTCAGCGGCATTATGTTGAAAAAAACAAAGATGTTTGCAGGCGATCCTGCACCGTTTGTTATGGAATTGCCCGCATATCATGCCCCAACGGTATTGAACGTACTGCGAAGCATGTGGGAACGGGGATGGAGCTTTATCAAGCGCGCAGGTACTGTGATTTTGGCCTCCAGCATCCTGATTTGGTTCCTCTCCAGCTTTGGCGTTGTAGATGGTATGTTCCAGATGGTGGAAGATATGGACGCCAGCATTCTGGCTGTGATCGGCAATGGAGTTGCCTGGATTTTTGTCCCCTTGGGGTTTGGCAATTGGCAGTCTACTGTTGCCACGGTTATGGGCTTGGTTGCTAAGGAAGAAGTGGTCAGCGTGTTTGGTGTACTATATGGTGTGGCGGGCGATGCAATGGAACTGGTAGAATCCGGTGCCTTGGAAGGCCTTGCGCCTATCGCGGCCCATTTTACCGGGCTCTCCGCGTTTTCCTTCTTGATCTTTAATCTGCTGTGCGCACCTTGCTTTGCAGCAATCGGCGCTATCAAGCGGGAGATGAATTCGCCTAAGTGGACTTGGTTTGCCATTGGATACCAGTGTGTATTTGCCTATGCGACTGCGCTGATTGTATACCAGCTGGGGTTGTTGTTTACAGGCGGCGGATTTGGCCTGTGGACGGCTATTGCCATTGTGTTGGCAGGGTTGTTGTGCTATCAGTTATTTAGGCCTTACCATGAGCCCAAAACTTTGGACGAGAAAAGTGTAAAAGTTGTTGCGTAAAAGAAAATCAGCCAACGCAGCGCTTGCTGCTACATTTGCTGAGCGAAGGAAATATGGATGAAATAATAAGGTAGATTGATTTTCAATGCCATGACGGCGGAAAGGAGGGAGCAACGTGCTGGAATTTTTGCAGGGCAATTTGGCTAACATCCTGGTTGGCTTGGCCGTTGCAGGGGTATTGTTTTTAGCGCTATGGGCGATCTATCGACAAAAGAAAAGAGCGGTTCGTTCTGAGGGCTGTAGCGGTTGTTGCTGTGGGTGTTCCCATGGAGGCGGTTGCCACGAAAAATAAAATTTTAAACCCAAATTGCTGGTAATCGGATCAATAAAACAGGCGGCATGAAATACCGCCTGTTTTATTTGCCCTCTTTTATATGGGCTTTTATTGCAAATCCTCTCGGATCACGCTGTTAGTATTGGGAGAAAGAATAGAAAGCATGCTGGAATTTTATGGGTGTTGGGCAATAAAAGGGCACGATCTTGCTGCTTTAAAAATAACAAACGGTGTTCATAACACTTTATCTGGTTTTATGACATAAAGAAGGGAAAATGGAAGTCTCTAGGATATAATTTCAATATGGACATTGTATGGTCAAGTGAAGGAGGAATCTTTGCATGCAGCAAGACAAGCTCCAACGAGCCTGTAAGACACCTGATAAGGCTGTGCAGGAAGTGGATAGTACCCAGGCGAACCAACAAAACATGTTGAAAATGCTTTCCAGCTATTATGAGGATTCGCGATTGCATGCTACCTCACGGCCTTTGGATGAAAACATGCAAAGCCGTTACCAGGCCCGTTTTGGCCAGGCTGCAGGCAATGTAAAACTGTTTGAAAATCCGGATCTGGATAACATAGGGGAAAAAGGATTTGCTAAGGGCAATGAGGTTCATATTGCCCGGGGCGTTTTTTCTAACCCCCAGGAATTCCGCTCCGTTATGGATCATGAGATGACGCATATTGCCCAGCAAAATGCCGGCGGTGTGACAGGGCAAGGGCTGCTGCTGGATCAGGGGCTGGAGCAGGCTGCCGATGCGGGTGATGGCGCAATGATGCATACCCCTGCTTTGATGGATGCAGGTGCAGCGCCAATACAAGGCAACCTTGCTACCAATATCTTTAGCAGAATGGTGAATAAAGTACGAACCAAGTTTGATATTGGCGGTTATCGTACCCGAAAAGAGGCAGGGCGCGCCGCAGCCCGAGGTACATTTCGCTCCACCGGAGGCACATTTGGAGACGAACGGCGTATGCAGGCGTTGCAGGAAGGGCAAGCCAATGACTTCCACACTGCTTTTGCAGGAGATGACGATTATGATGCCCATGCCCGGGAGGAAGCCAGGCGTTTAGCTGCCCAGCACATTACGGGCAGCAAGGATTATGGCCGCGCAGTGGCAGGGCTTACTCCTCAAATGCAGCAATATGACGACCTGCAGTCGCTTGGCCCCGCAAGAGATGACGATGAACGGGCGCAGCGCAATAATGAATCTCTAAAAAAGCTCAACATTATGGAAAACCAGCTGTTAGCCAACTTTGGCGGCGGCGGAGCACGTTCAACAGATGCAGGAATTGTTGGACTGCATCAAAAAATTGATGCGGCGCGTCAGGAGCAGATGACGCAAATGCGTAATATCCCCGCTTATCAGTCTGGTATGCAAAGCTTGCAAACGCGGCTTGCATCTATTCGCTTATCAGATGATGAAACAGCAACTGAGGAGGGAAATCATGCCAATTTGGATGCGTTGCGGCAGGTCGAGCAGGAGCTATACGATTTTCAGGGCAGGTTTATGGGTGCGGCGGATGATATGACATTTAAACAATTGCAGGATAGCCTGCAGGAAAAATATGAGGATCATTATCAGCAAATAAAGAAAAAGGATTGGTCCTTCCATGCGGGAGCTGGCTCTGGAGTAGACGATGGGGCAGCAGATGCATTATGGAAACAGATTGCCAGCGGCACTGGGAAGTTGACCATAAGTGATCAGCAGGATGTGCTCAGGCAGGGGCAAATTGGCGCTACGCAGGAGAGCGTGGGCGGCTTTAAAAAGACAGCGATGGGCCATATTGGGCGGCTTCTTTCCACAAAAACTGGATTTGACTTGTTAAGCGAGTTATCCGCAGCCGATAAGACCTCAGAGCTCAAACCGGTGCGAAAACGTTTAAAGAGCGATGGATCTACCACATATGATGGAGCGGGCGCAGTCCCGATGGTGGATGGACATGGTATTTCAACCGATAGCCCGCATCAAGGTGGATTTGTGCCCAGCCCTGCTGATAAAACACGCACGGTACAGGGCACGGGATTGGCATCCCAGGCAAAAATATCGGATACTGAACGGGATTCCAGTGTGCGCGCTGTTCGGCGTGACGGCACGCAAGTGCTCAACCCACAGTTTATTCTTGCTGGGCATGAAATGATGCACGCATTGCATAACATTAAGGGAATCAATGGGAAATTCAGGAAGGTATCTGCAAGTGGCGCAGAGCAGCAAGGGGTGTTGGGAGGAGATTCCCGATGGAATAACCCGGAAGAGCTGGCAACCATGTTTGGAGCGGATTTGCATTATGCAGACGATACGTTGGGGCAAAGTGCTGAAATGCAGGCTGATCCTGTAATGCAACGGTATATTATGCAAATTAATGAACAAAAGCTTAGAGATGAATTTGGAATCAAGGGAAGAGATTATCATGTTATGGAGCGGGCCTTTAAGTTAGCTCGCCGTTAATGAAGCATTCTGCTGAAAGCGTTTTGATCAATTTGGAAAAACTAGAACAGCCGGGTCGCATCCCCGGCTGTTCTGCTATATGATAAATATTTAATAAAAAGGAATAACAACAGATGAAATACTTAAAATAAGCTCTTTTTATCTGTCACAATTACGTAAAAGATCAGGCTTAATATTTTACAGGAGATATATCTGGTGTTAAAATATTATTAAGAATGGTTTGGGGGGAAACAGTAATGATTGAGTCGATTGCGTCTGAACTGTTGCGCTTGGGGGGCTCCACAAAGCATTTAGGATATCAATACACCATCTTCCTGTTGCAGGGATTAGTATCTGGGGAAATTACCACCAATTCCATCCAAAAAGGATATGAGATTATAGCAGATCAGTATGGGTGCTCTTGCAGAGGGGCGGAGCGGGCCATCACCCGATATATTACAAACATTTGGACCAGCGGAAGCCCTGAGCTTAGGGCGATGTTTTTCAACCATAAACCAACCAATAAAGAATTTATCGCTACCCTCCATAAACCAACCAATAAAGAATTTATCGCTACCCTCTGGGTCAATTTTAAAGAGGAGGAAATATAAGGGGGATATTTGATTTTGGAAAATTACCCTGCATGCATGTGAAAGCTTTGGACTTTAACTGTTTTAAGAATATAATATCATAGGCCTCTCTGATAAAATAACGCAAATTTATGGGGAAAAGGTAAAAAACGGACGAACGGTGAGTATCATTGTCGAAGCGGTTGTATGTCGAATTTTCAATGCTATAATGATGAAGGCGTTTAAGAGAGGAGTAATGAAAATGAGCAATCATGATAAGCAGATGTTTTTTGATCTGATTGATGAAAAAGTGGAATTGGAAATTTACTTTGCTAACCTGGGCCCTGAGATTGATTTGTTTGAATACGAAGCAAACATGCTATCTTTAAATGAGGTAAACGCAGAACTCCAAAAATATGAAATCGTTCGAAGCGCGTGAAAAAATGAGAAATTTAAAACACAAGAAATATCCCAGCCATCGGCTGGGATATTCTCAAACAAGGGATTGTTACCGAATTTATTGTTTTAGAATTTTTGTTTTTCCAATATTTTCATAATATTGGGCAATGGCACTTTGGTCGCTCTGACCACAATCGTTAGCATGCAGATAC
>JAEXFV010000150.1 GCA_023451115.1 Bacillota bacterium | reverse complement strand
TTAAGGGAGGGCAGCAGATGGAAACGCCAACAGGAATTTTCCTCTTACTACCACCGCATCACCTGCACTATAGAACTGTCATTCTCATTACTCCGTCAAGCACTCCCCAATAACGTAGCCACAGAGGTCGCCCAGCAGTTTTCTTGGCATGCAGACCGCGGCGGTTACCCATATTATCTGCAGATTGCTCAAGATATTATAGAAAAGATTTGGGCCGGCGTATACCCGGCAGGAATGTATTTGCCCTCTGAAGTTGCCTTGGCAAAGCAATATGAGGTTTCAGCGGATACGGCAGGGAATGCCATCAAATACCTTAACAATATTGGCGTTGTCCATACTCGTCAGCGCAAAGGCTCCTATGTTATTAGGCCGAACCAACAAGGATATCTCCATTATCAAAACAAGTCCCGGGTTTTGCTCTATTTAAGCAGCCTGCAGCTCATGGCGCTGGCTATCCGCCCGGCAGCGCTGCTGGTTTTTGATGCGCTGGATATCAGAGCCCTGAAAGCAAGTATCTCCCAACCTAAGACAATTCCTCTTGCCAATATCGCAAGCGGCATCATAGAGCACATGCCGTTACAACCCTATAAAGTGATTCTCCGCGAGCTAAACCATATGCTTAATTTGGGCTTTTATTTTTCGTTATACAGTTTTGGAAAAGTTTATAACGATTATATAGTTCACACCAGCATGGAGGCTTTTCATCATTTAGAACGAGGTGGTCGGCAGGGATTTGCCGACTTACTGCGCCATTGTTATAGCCATATTCTTATTTGTGCGCGCACTCTGCTGGTGGAACAGGGGCTTTCTGAAGCTGAACTGATTGTTGCTCCTTAATCCGCCGCCTTGTTACCGCCGCCTCAATTTGGAGGATAACACTCCAAACAAGTATTACCGCCTCCCCCGCTCCGCCCCTTGGTATCATCTATCATCATACTGGCAATTGCAGCACTGGCAGCCGAGATTTTCCTGCGCAGGCGGCAACGTCGATAATAATACCGCAAACCTGCCATTCTCCTGGACTTTCGCTTATTCCCGGAAGTCCATTGTTTTTCCGTAATGGGGTGGTATTATCGGTTATGAAAAAGTGGTTTCAATACGAATATTATGGTTAAATAATAATTGGCTTCCAAAAATATATTTGGGTAAAAAAATTCCAGAAAGTGTAAAAGTTGCTTTTTTATCTATAAAGTCTTACAATTTTAAATTGATGAGCTAAGGGCGCTTTGGCTGAAACGTTTGAAACTCTGAAGGAGCGTAAATGGAATATTTTACCAGTTAATTGTACATGAGGAAAATTCTTTATCCGGAAAGCTGCAGCCTGTATTGCTTCAGATAGATAAGATGTTTGCACGCAGTTAGAAAGGGCAGAATGAAAAATATTGAATTCAAAAAAATCTGCATTTTTATACTATTATCAGTATTTGTTATGTACTGCGTCCCCGCATATGCTGCTGAGGAGCCCTCACATATGCATCTTTCCGATGAGGAAAAGGCATATGTGCAACAGAAAAAAGTATTGCAAGTAGCAGCAGTCGATGGATGGAATCCTATTGTATCACTGGATGACACTCACGCAGCGTATCAGGGATTGGCTGTGGACATTTTGCATTTTTTGGAGGCAGAGACCGGCCTGCAAATCGAACTGGTCAAAGCCGACAGTTATTTAAAAGCACTCCAACTAGTAGAGGAAGGTTCTGCCGATGTTGCTGCTATGGCAATGAATTACCAAAAGCCCGGCCCCACTGGCCCGCTTGACGTAACCGAACCATACTTGGAAGCGGATATCATGATGATTCACAACAAGGCAGTTGATCTTGGCAACCAGTCTTCATTGACCATAGCACAGGTGGAAGGCGAACATGCTATTTCTACCCGCACAACCATCTCTTACCTTAAATTTAGCACATTGGATGAATGCCTATTAGCGGTGCGTACTGGCCAAGCGGATGCCATGTATTGCAACATGTTTACCGGGTTGGATTATGTCCAACGATTTGAAAACCGTGAGCTCACCGTGATTCCATTGTATCTGGGTGTAGAATATCGTTTTGGCTTACACCCGGGGGAAAGCCCTGTTTTAAAGCAGTTGCTCAATCATTCCATCGCATCCTTGAATAGAATGGATATTAACGCTAGCCTGACATATGGCCGGGTTGGAGTTAACAATGTCCTGGACTTTGTGTATCGATATCCATTTGAAATTATTAGCACAGTTCTTGCGGTAGCTTTTCTGGTGTGCCTTATAACGATTTTGTATATGCGCACCAAGAGCCACCGTGCCATTTCCCTGCATGGGCATGAAGCAAGCTATCGCTTTCTGGCTGACACCGTTGAAGGGATTGGCTTGAGCTATAACTGCATGGAAGATACTTTGGCAATTTTCGGGCAACACGCCGATCAACTTTCCTTACCAAGTGAGATTAAGGAGTGCAGCATGTATTTAAGCACCCCGGATAAAGGAATTTCCTTAACTGCAGAACAATTAGAACAGTTGTTAGTCGAAGGCATGATGGGCGAAACTCACAGCACCGAATTGGAATGCCGCATGACCAATGGAGAATGGCAACATTTTTTCCTGATCTTCTCTGTGCTTTCCACAAATGAAGCCTACCAGCGGCCTGTCAGTCTAATTGGATATCTCACCAATACGGAACATGAGTATCAGGAAAAAGAGAATCTGCTGCACTTAAGCCGATATGACAAGCTGACTGGCCTATATAACCGCGCAGGCGCAGAGGTGGAAATCCAAAAACATTTGCAAAACCAAAATGGTACAAGGCATGATATCCTGATGCTGATCGATGTAGATCACTTCAAGACCTTCAATGACACGTATGGTCATGACTGTGGCGATAGCGTTCTTGCATCCCTTAGCGGCCATTTACAGCGCATCTTCCGGAAGGGTGATATTATCTGCCGTTGGGGCGGGGATGAAATCTTGCTTTATCTAATCGGTGCTGCGAACAATATTGAACGGATCCAGGACAGATGCCGACTTTTGCAGGCCGCAATGAAAGAATACCAATACAAAGGTGAAAATCTTCCAGTAACGCTCAGTATTGGAGGAGTCGTAATGTCGGAATACACCTTAGATGATGCGTTTAAGCTAGCCGACCAGGCATTGTACGCCGCAAAAAAGCATGGAAGAGACTATTTCCACATTATATCTGAATAATCGAAATATAGCAAAAAGAAGGTGAGTTGATTGGACAAAATAGAACATACCATTCTTACGCATCAGGAAGTTTACGAGTATTCCTTTTCTCCTATACCCGCTGATAAACGTAAACCGACGCGTATTTTATTGTTGGTTTTGATTGGCTTTTCGCTCTCCACATCCGGCATAAAAGTTGGTATGCAGGCAGGAAATTCCATGCCGTTCTGGGAAGCATTGTGTGCCTGCATCGCCGGAAATTTGGTGTTGTTTTTTATCGCACTTTTTTGGGGCATATTGGGGCAACGCTCAGGCAGCACCAACGCAGCCTTAATCACAAAAATATTGGGTGCGCCAACCTCTTTGCTGTTTTCTTCTTTCGTCATCCTAGCAATGATCGGCTGGATGGGGATGAATGGATCATGGCTCGCTACCATCACGAAGGAGCTCTTCAAAGGTTGGAGCTTACCTATTCCGCTTACTATCATTCTTTTTATCGCGTTAGGAGCTTTCTGCTCACTCTATGGATGGAAAAGCATGGAATGGCTCGCCAGGCTTTTGGTTCCTGCAATTATTTTGTTTGCGGTATATATGGTGATCCATGCAAGCTCCATGGCTAACTTTGGTTTATTGCCGCAGCCTCAGCCCCGTGAAACCATCTCTACATCTACTATTATTTCTACCGTAATCGGCAACTATGCGATGTCCGCAACAACTATGGCAGATTTATGCAGGTTTGCCAAGACCAGGCGTTCTGTCCTTGGGTGTACAGCAGTGTACGGAGCTACTCTGGCATTGTGCAACTTGTGTGGAATTGCGCTTGCCCAAGCAACTGGAGCGCTCGATCTTACCTATTCGATTTATATGCTAGGGCTTACCGCTCCGGGCCTAATCTGTTTATCGATGTGCACCTATACAACCCAAAATGTCAACACCTATTTTGGCAGTTTGGCGCTGCAGAACATTTTGAAAAAAACGGCTGTGGGCGGAGATATTTCCCATAAATCAGTGGTTTTGATATTGGGCGGACTAGCCATGATCGTGGGTTCAATGGGCATTGGCAGGTATTTATCCCAATTCGCCCGCTTCTTAACGCTGGGCGCTGTCTCATTGACTGGGATCATCTTAACTGAAATGCTGATAAGCAAAAAGTTGGGAAAGACAAAGGGCTTTATGCCTTTGATTGCCTTTTTATTTAGTATTATGGTTGCTGTTTTATTCTGGATATATAAAGGCATTAATAGCCGTATTCTCATTGTTGCTTTGGGTTCAGCTGTTATATCATACATCGTATTACGCGGATGGGACGGGCTTATGGATAAAAGGCGAAACACAATATTGAAGTAGTGGCAACCTATCCTTTTATGAGAAAACCCTCCTAACCGATTTGACTCATTTAAATTTCCTATAGGGGATACTATATAGTACTTACACATTCATTTTGTGCGTGCTAAACTGTTCTCCAGTTTCGTCATAAAACCGCCTTTTTCCTATATGGCAGCTTGAATAGCTCTATTGTAGTCAAAGGCAGTGTTTGTGGTATACCCCCTGTCGTGCATCAGCATTGCGGGAGTTTTTTTGTGCGTCAGCTTCGCCATCTCACTCAAGTATAGAATAAGGCCGCCTGATATCAGGCGGCCCGGCCCTACTACATATGTTATTTACTCTGCGCGAGCACCATCTTAAGCAGCGTGTAAGTGCGCTCGGTCGAGGAGATGCTCAGATACTCGTTCGGGGTATGCACATTACCCATGGTTGGGCCGATGGATACGCAATCTAGGTTGGGAATACTATCCGCAAAGAGCCCACATTCAATTCCTGCGTGGACAGCCTCCACCGTCGCCTGCTTTCCAGTCAGTTTTTCATAGCAGGCCAGAATGGTATCCTTTAGCACGGAATGCGGGTTGTAGGCCCAACCCGGGTAATCCCCGTTGGCCTCCGTGCTGCCGCCCGCCATCCGCACAATGGCTGCTACTTTATCAAATATCCAGTGTTTTTGTGTAGTCATAGCGCTGCGAATGGAATTAGAGATATACAGTTGCGCCTCCCTAAGCTCTACTACGCCCATATTCGTAGAGGTCTGCACCAATCCAGGCATATCGGCGCTCATAGCCTGCACGCTGTCGGGCAGGGCCAGCAGCACGCTATAGACGAGCCGCGTACTCTCTTGCGTGAGCGCGGAAGCAGTCTCTTTTTCGCCCATGCTTACCTCTATCGCCAAGCCTGGCTCAGTGGTGGCATATTCTTTGCGCAAGGCATCAGCAAGCGCCTGAGCCGCTGTCCGGAGCGCTTCCACATTTTTTTCCTCTGCCACAAGCTTTGCGTTAGCAACAGCTGCAATGGCCGTCTCGCGCGTGCCACCCGCCAGGGCAACAATACGATAATCCGCCTTCTGCGCCAAACCGCTGAGCATCCTGGCCATCAACACATTGGCGTTGGCGCGGCCCTTATCAATCTCTACGCCGGAGTGGCCGCTGGTAAGTCCCTTGATCTCGATTGACACCATACGGCCAGCTGCGCTTTCCCGGATCACCGGCAGCGTGCTACGCGCGGTAATACCGCCAGCACAGCAGCACATGAGCACGCC
>JAEXFV010000189.1 GCA_023451115.1 Bacillota bacterium | reverse complement strand
GCATACAATATGTTGAAAAACGTTCTGGAGGAGGAGAGACAAATGGATCGGAAATTATCAGTATTGAGCGGCATCCAGCCATCCGGCGGTTTAACGCTGGGCAATTACATTGGGGCTCTCCGCAACTGGGCAAAGCTCCAGGGCGATTATAATTCTTTTTATTGCGTAGTAGACCTGCACGCTATCACCGTCAAACAGGATCCACAGGCGCTGCGCCGCCGCACCATTGAAACCATGGCCTTGCTGCTGGCCTGTGGCATCGACCCGGAAAAATCCACCATGTTCATTCAGTCCCATGTGCGGGAGCATGCGGAATTGAACTGGGTGCTTGCCTGCAACACCTATATGGGCGAGCTGCAGCGCATGACCCAGTTTAAAGATAAATCTGCCCGCCATGCGGACAACATCAACGCAGGGCTTTTCACCTATCCGGTGCTGATGGCAGCGGACATCCTGCTCTATCAGGCGGATCTGGTGCCGGTGGGTGCGGATCAGAAGCAGCATATCGAAATTGCCCGGGATATTGCCGAGCGGTTTAACAAAAATTATGGCAAGGTATTCACCATACCCGATGGATACATCCCCACACAGGCCGAAGGCGGCAGGATTATGAGCCTGCAGGATCCCACGAAAAAGATGAGCAAATCCGACGACAATCCCAATGGCTTTATTGCCCTGTTGGACGACCCGGATGTGATTGTGAAAAAGTGCAAGCGGGCGGTAACGGACTGTGAAAACAGGATTGCTTATGATCCGGAGCGCCCCGGTGTGTCCAACCTGCTTTCCATTTACTGCTCCTGCACCAACACCAGCATGGACGATGCTGTGGCCTCCTTTGAGGGCAAGGGCTATGGGGCGTTGAAGATGGCCGTGGCGGATGCCGTAGTAGCTACCCTCAAGCCTATTCAGGAAAAATACTATCATGTGCTGGAGGAAAAGACTTACCTCAACAGCGTGATCCGGCAAGGGGCGCAAAAGGCGGCGGAAACTGCCCATAAAACCCTCCATGCGGTGTATGAGGCGGTGGGCTTTAACTCCTTTGAGGTATAGAAAAACCGCAATTCTGTGGGTAGGCGTGCCACAGGCGTTGCCATTGCTTTTACCAGAAAACACATCAGCCCAAGTGGTTGAAAAGTAAGACAATCCCCTCTGCGAACTAGTTTGCAGAGGGGATTGTTATTCCCATTTCACCGGCTATGCTTCTTCGGGGAAATATAATCCTTTGATTCTCACCAGCGCGCTTTTGATCGCGGCTGCGCTTTTTTGATATTGCTGGAACACAATGTCATATCCATCCGGGCTATCGCAAATAAAGTTCCAATACGCCTTACCGATGAGCAGTTCATCCTGTGCAAAAAACTGCTTTACCCGTTCCTGGTTCCAGGGCTGTCCCTCCCCATAGAGGTTATACGCGGTGCCCAAAAAGATTTTTACCGTATCCTTTGAATCCAGGGGAAGGGAATTTTTTAAAATAAAGTATTCCTGCAGCAGCGCCAGTTTTTCGGTTTTTGCCTTTTTGTTGTCCAGATCCCCTCCGGATTTTAACTCAATAAGGTAATGCTCTTTCTTTTTGGGATGATAAAAATAATGGTCCGTCACATGGCTTTTTTTATAGCTGGTGATGTCCCGGGGCGTCATGCAGGTAAAGCCGTTATAGTCCTCTGCCCGGGGCGGCACATGGTCCTCATATTGCAAAATCATGTAATCGATGTGCTGAGACTGCTGGGGTAGCAAAAAACTATCCACTTTTTTTCTTACAGTAAAGGAAAAAGCCGCAATGCGGTTTCCCATGGCTTCGAGCACCTTCCCAAAGGCGCTGTCAAAGCTGCGCACAAAAGCGCTGTAAAAAATAAATTCGTCCCCCAGCTCAGTGATAAACCGATTGTTCCGCTTCCGGTTGATCACGCCCTGGGCGTCTCCCACTTCCTTTTGGTATCTCTTTTCAAATTTTACGGCAAAGCGGGTGATTTCCTCATCCACAATTTTTTCAATATGGTTCTTTTGCGTTATATTCATCGTTTTCCTCCCCGCGCCAATAATTGGTGATCAACAGGTGCTCCGCTTCTTTATCGTTTCGGTCCTGAAAACTGACGAAATATTTTTTGTCAAAATTGGAAACACGGATGCGCTCCCCGTTTGCTGCCCTCATACCTTGCGGATAAAGCTGGGAAATAAACGGCGTATTCTTAATCACCAGCATAAAATTGGCTTTGCACTCGTGGAGCAGATATTGGGCCAGACGGACCTGATCCTGTTTGCCAAACTCATGCTTGTCATAGGTGCTAAATTCCGTGTCGTAGGGCGGATCCAAAAATACAAAATCATCCCGCTGGGGTGGATATTGCCCCATAAAATCCAAAAAATCCCGGTTACCGATCACGGTTTTGCTCAGGTGCTCCCGCATCTGCGGGCTGCGATAGTTTTGGATGTTCCTGGTAAGCCATTTGTGATTATACGTAATCCCGCCGTATGGCACATTAAACTTCCCCTCCCGGTTAAAGCGAAACATAGCAGAATAACAATATTGGCGAATAAATACATAGGCCGCGGTGGCATGCCCTTGGGTAATTTTTTTGCAGGCCACCAGTTCCTCGGAGGCATTGTAAACCTGCCTGATATACATATAAAAGGCGTTCTTCCAAGCCCCTTCCAGATTTTTATGGATATCTTCCCGGCTCAAATCCCCCTTTTTATTTTCCAGGGCGGCCATCCTGCGCATTTTATTGAACACGCTCTTGGCGAGTTCCCCCTTTAAGCTCCCTACATGCTGCACAAAGCCCGGTAATACCAGGGAAAGCCGCTCTTGCTGCCTGTCTGCCAGCAGATCAAGCTTTCTGAGGATCACTTCCTTTTCCTGTTTGCCTGTTTTATATCCGTTATACAACGCTTCCATCTGGGGAAAACAGGCCGCTGCCGCCTCCCCTATGCTGTGCCAGCAGCCGTCCAGCGCCTCCATAGCGCACAAAAAATCCGGATCCTGCCGCTGCACCATGCGGTAAAGGTTGGCCAGCTCCGTTGACTTGTCATTGATATAATAGTTCTTGCAGTCCATTGCAAAATATACCGCGCCCCCTCCCACAAAGGGTTCGTAATAATTCCGGATGGCAGTGGGAAGGTTGGGGAGGATGTGCCCCAGCTCTTTCTCCTTACCGCCCGGGTATTTGATCAGCGGCGGCAATCGTTTTTCCAAAACAGATCCCATGAACCAATCCCCTTTACCTGGCTTTGATCCGCTGCATCAGGTATGTTGCAAGCTGCTCCAAGGCTTCTATCTGCCCTGGCGCCGTTTTGGCACTGCCTTGGGCCAATGTGCCTTTTCCGCCGCCCCGGCCGCCCAACGCCGCGTTTACCGCCTGGCAAAGCTCTCCCATATCCAGCCCCACGCCGTCCGATGCACAAAGCAGATATTGCACCATCTCCCCATTGGGAGCGCAAAGCAGCGCCAACGCTTTTTGCGCCTTGCACAATGCCTGAGCCAACGGCTTAAGCTGCGCGGCAGGCAGGCCCTCCAGCATCCTGACGCAAAGCTTAACCCCTTTTCCCTCCGGGGCGCTCCCCAGGATTTCCTGGGCCAGATACCCGTTTAACTTCTGATACAGCTCCTTATTTTCCCGCCGCAGCTGGTTCTGCTCCTGTTGCATGCGTAGCACCGCCTCTCCAACATCTTCGGGTTTGGTAGAAAAGCGCCGGGCAACCCCTTCCACAATGTCCTGCATGCGCTGGGCATGGCCCAGCGCCCGCATCCCACAATGAAATACCAGCCTCGCGCCCCCTTTATAGTGCTCTACAGAAGCCACCTTTACCTGGCCAACCTCTCCCAGCGCCTTTACATGGGTAGCACAGCAGGTGCAGCTATCCCCTCCCGGCATAAACACGATGCGGATCTCTCCCTTGAGCCCCGCCGCCTTTTTGCGAAGCTCCATGCCGGCAAGCTGCTCTGGGGTAACGTATTGGATTTGCACCGGCAGGTTTTGGGCTACCAGAGCGTTGGTCCGTTTCTCCAACCGGGCAACCTGTTCCGGGGAAAGGGGCTGATCCAGGTCGATGGTGCAATAGTTTTGCGCCATGTGAAACCCCACGTTATGGGCTCCAAATAATTCCCATGCCGCAAAAGAGAGGATGTGTTCGCCGCTGTGCTGCTGCATGTGGTCGAACCGCCGGGGCCAGTATACCGTTACAGTAACCTGGCTGCCCACTTCCAAGGGCTGATTCGTGTGGTGGAGCACCCGCTCCCCCGCCTCCGTTACATCCGTTACCGCAGCCTCCCCAATCCATCCCGTATCGTAGGGCTGCCCTCCCCCAGTAGGAAACAGCACCGTCTGGTCCAATTCTACGTCAAACCCTTCCCCTGCAGGGGTGCAGTTGAGCACAACCGCCTGGCACTGGGTCAAATAGCTGTCATTTAAATACAATTTCTTTGTCATGCTTTTTTCCTCCCGTATCCCCGGGCTATTCCCAGCTTAAAGCCAGCCCAGGTTTTTCATCGCAAACAACCATATAAATAGAGTCAATATAGAAAACAGGGAAGTAAACACCACGATTTCCCCGGCAAGCTCCACATCTCCTCCCATCATTTGCGCCATGGAAAAAGATGTGACTGCCGCGGGCGGTGCAAACACCGTCATAATCGCTGCCAAAGCCTGGTCCCGGAAGCCCAGCAATGCGCCCAAACCAATCCATGCCACAGGCATAACCACCAGCTTGACCACAGTGGAAGTAAGCAGCATGTTGCGGTTGTGGGACGCAGCAGTGAAAGAAAACGACGCCCCCAATAAAATAAAACTTAACGGCGTGGCTACAGCTGCCAAGCGCTTTATGGGCTGATACAGCATCTGGGGCAAAGAAAGATGCAGCAGTGCAAAAACCATTCCCAACAGTACGCCGATAATCAGCGGGTTGGTCAAAATATCCTTGGCCACGGTTTTCCACACCACTTTATGGCCGCTGAAAAAGTTAAGCGTCAGCACTGCCAGAATATTAAACAAAGGAATGGTACAGCCCAGCACCAATGCCACAGCGGCTACATTTCCTTCCCCAAACAGAGCCAACGCTACCGGTATGCCAAACAGCGCCGTATTACCCCGGAACGTGCCGTGGATCAGCGTCCCCCGCCGGGCCGGGTTTGGCTCTATCTTCCAATATAATAAGCATACCAGAACGAAATTGACCAACACTGCGCCCAATACATACCCGATGAGTTTCCCATCCAGAGCGCTGGTAATATCGCTCTCATACACGCTTTGAAAAAGCAATAAAGGGATAAATACCTGAAAGGCCAACCGATTCATTTTGGAAATGATCTCCGGATCGATGCATTTCAGGCGCCGCAGCAGATACCCCAGCGCCATCATAATAAACAGGGGCATCACAATGTTCAGGGACAATAGTAAATTCTCCACGGCATTCACTCCCATCCATGCTGGGCGGCCTCTTGCTTTCTGGCAAAGCTTCTTCCACGCCAGGGTCCGGCCTCCAATTATTTTCCCAAGGCTTTAACATGCCCTTGGGCATATCCTGCCTGCCTTTCATTTATAACGTGAAATCCCGAAAGCCTTTGATGCTGGGGTAGGCCGTCAAACGCCTGCAATCCCAGCCGCTCTTTGCAGTATACCATATCCAATTTTATTGGGAAAGGAAAGCGGAGGAAAACCGTTTGACTTTCATACTCTGGGAGCTTTTCCCCCCGGCAAATCCAAGCTTCGCATGCAATACCTGAATTCCCAAAAAATGTAGCCCATCTATTTTTTATTGATTTTATAGACATAAATCGTCTTATAACTTCTTGCAAGTGTTCATAGAAGTATCAAAAAAGCCTTGATTTACAAGGGTTTTTCCATTTCCGCTTGTATTTTCTCATATCGCCGTATAAGTTGGTTTTATAGAGTTGGGCACCATTTTAGCACCATAAACAAGGCAACAACCACAAGTATAGGGAAACTTTACCTCACGTGCAAAGACAGTTTAGAAACGCTCTTGTATTTACGCTTTTTGTTACGCAATAGAGGCTCAATAAGCCTTGCAATCAAAGGCTTTTCAGACGCCAAAATCAATACAGCAAGGTATTTATACCTTTTCCCTCAAAAATGACCTTTAAGTGCGTAACATTTCAAAGCAAGCTGCTATTTGTTTAGATTATCCTTTCCTTTCTGTTCCTTTGCGAAAAGTTCCGTAGCAAGCATTGGAAAGGGGTACCCTTTCCGAAAAATGCAAGCGTTTTTCGTTGTTGGGAAGTTTCCAACCCCCTTTGCCTTATTTTCTACCTTTATAACAAATCAGTATGAGACCTTTGGCAATTTTAGGAGAAAAACCGCAACAACTGTTCTCTGTTTCATATCACGGACAGGGCATTGAAAACGCCAAAAAGTAATTAAAACAGGTATCTACCGTCAAACAAATAAAATCCTGTATCAACCAGCAATACGATAGCAATGATGCCTAATACGGCATAAAGTGCATAGGTGATAGGCTTTATCTTTATCTTTTTCAGTTTATCGACAAATGTAACCAACTTGTCCAGAAGATTTAAACTGTTAGCGGTATAGACAATTAGTGCCATAAACTGACTGACTACAAACCAAATTGTCAAGAGCAGAGTCGCCGTAAGAAAGTTTCCTGTCTCGCCGCCCAAGAGGATAACGGCATAATAAGTGGGATCAGTAAAACAGGAGATTGCAAATACAACTCCGGTACTTAGATACTTAATCCAAGTACCATTAACAGCTTTCTTCTCCGTTTCCTCTTTTTTCTTACTAACGCTAAAAAGCCTTCGCAACACCCACACCAGAATAAAAACGGATAACGCAAACTCCAAAACTGCCCAAAATGGGCTATTGTCCCCAGGCACCATGCTTTTGAGAATATCCACTGCCGCAGTACCAAAGATGGCGGAAAGTACGGCACCGATAAAAACGCTGAATCCCGCATAAGAGAGGAAGAAGAACGCAATATTCGATTTCTTCTCTTTACGCAATCCCATAGACAAAAGGTAAACTGCTGTAAAAGGGTCAACGCCCAAAATTCCTAACCCGATTGTACTGATTACTTTGTGTATCATCATTATGTCCTCATAATTTTACTGCGGAAAGATGTTAGATATTTTTCCATTAAGCGCAATATCTCTTGATGTTCCTTATCGGTCATTTCCTCAAAGACTTTGTTTTCCGCCTGTTCAATAGGCAATATTTTTTCCCTTACAAATGCTTCACCTTTAGGGGTTAAATATATTTTCAATTCTCGTCCGACACCCGGTTGAAAGTCAATTAGTCCGTCTTGATTTAGTTTTTTTGCCGATGAATTTACGGTTTGCTTATTCAAGAGTGTGTACTTGTAAATTTCTGTCTGCGTACAGCCGTTTCCTAATACAAGAATTGCCTGCAAAATCGCATAAGCACTATCAGAAAGTCCCTGCATTGTTGCAATCTCGTGATAAAGTTCATCAATAGCATTATTCAAACGATCAAACTCTTGTAGAACGGGATGTTTTTCAAACCTCATATTTATTCTCCTTAAAGTATGAAATCATACCAAGCATTATAGTATGATTTCATACTCTTATCAATACCTTTCAGAAAACAAATAGCAGAGCCATCCGCCATCGTCAACAGTCAAGATGAATGGCGCATAAATGCGCCGCCGTTGACAAGTGCGTCTGCCTCTGCTTATGTGGCAGCCAAGAGAGCGAAAGCAACGAGTGCTTTCGCTCTCGCACAATATGGTTTTTCTTATATCTGCCCGTATCGTTTTATATCGCCATAGGAAATCCGGGCACCATTTGGGCACCAAAGCGGCAAAAATTTTTATTATTTCGAATGCCACAATCTTTGGAAAATCCTGTATTTGCAAGGCTTTTCACAGATTAATCCATTTTTAGAGAACAAAATAAAATACTATTTTTTATAGGCGCCGGGAAACCTGTGGTTTTCCTTGCACATGACCAGTAGTGAAAAAGCATGCACCTAAAAAAGATTGTATCTATTTTTTTGCCTTGAAAAACAAGAATTTTTTGGTTTTTTCTATTGAATATTTAAACTTAAATATGTATAATTATTAAAATCAATTATTTGGAAAATCGGGAGGCATGATCGATATGATACGCGTGGGGGTTTTGGGCGCGACAGGCTATGCAGGGGAAGAGCTGGTGCGTCTGCTTTGCCAGCATCCTCAGGTAACCATTGCGGCGCTGTGTTCTCATTCCGCTGCAGGGGAAGAATTTTGCAGCCTTTATCCCGGATATCGCGGTATCCCCGGCCTTCCCGCTTTGTGTGAGCTGGATGTTTCCCGCATCGCCCGGGATTGCGACATCGCCTTTGTTTCCCTGCCCCATGGGGCGTCTAAGGAAGTGGTTCCCGCATTATACCAGGCCGGACTTAAGGTGGTGGATTTTTCGGGAGACTTTCGCTACGATGATCCTGCTGTATACGAAAAATGGTATAAAGATACACACTCTTGCCCGGAGCTGCTGCAAAAGTCGGTTTACGGCCTTCCAGAGCTGCACCGGGCAGCCATCCAAAATGCGCAGTTGATTGGAAACCCTGGCTGTTACACAACCTGCTCCATCCTGGCGCTGGCGCCTGCTGTAAAGCTGGGGCTTATCCAGCCCATGAGCATCATTATCGACGCCAAGTCCGGGGCTACCGGCGCAGGCAAAGGCCTGGCGGAACAGACCCATTTTTGCGAACTGGATGGCAGCATGAAAGCCTACAAAGTAGGAACCCACCGGCACACCTCAGAAATTGAGCAGGAGCTGGGCAAGCTCAACGGCGCGCCCATCGCCCTTTCCTTCACCCCGCATCTTTTGCCTATTAAACGGGGCATACTGGCCACCAGTTATGCAACCTATACCGGCAAGCTGGATGCTGCCGGCCTTTATGCGGCGTATCGGGAGTTTTACCAGGACGAGCCTTTTGTCACCATTTGTCCGCCTGGCCAGCTGCCGGAGCTCAAGCATGTGGTAGGCTCCAACCGCATCGCCATCGGCATGGTGCTGGATCAACGGGTTGGCCGGCTTGTATTGGTATCCTGCATTGATAACCTGATCAAAGGCGCTGCCGGACAGG
This sequence comes from Bacillota bacterium, assembly GCA_023451115.1. Classification (GTDB taxonomy): domain Bacteria; phylum Bacillota; class Clostridia; order Christensenellales; family CAG-138; genus JAEXFV01. The sequence goes on along the minus strand of JAEXFV010000189.1, from coordinate 7,735 downwards.
CTGTGCAAAACATGAACCTGCTTTTTGGCCTAGAAGAAACCATGGGGCTTTCCATGCCCCCATGGAATTTATAAGTATGTTATAATAGAAGGGTTCCCCCAGGTAGTAACCCATAGGAGAAGTTATGAAAAACGATACCTTAATTCGTAAAGCGGGCATCCTCATCGAAGCGTTGCCCTACATCCAGCGCCTGTCCGGGAAAATTGTAGTGGTAAAGTACGGCGGCAACGCCATGCTGAATGACAACCTCACGCAAAAGATCCTCCAGGACATCACCTTGCTCAAATACGTTGGCGTAAACCCCATCGTGGTGCATGGCGGCGGCCCGGAAATCAACAAGCTGCTGCAGCAGCTGAATATTACCCCTAAATTCCACAACGGCCTGCGCATTACCGACCGGGACACCATGGATGTGGTACAGATGGTGCTGACAGGAAAAATCAATAAAGACATTACTGCCAAGCTCAACGTGCTGGGCGGCAAGGCCATCGGCCTGTGCGGTAAGGACGCCAACCTAATTGAAGCCGTGAAGCGCGCCCCTGAAGATGGGGTAGATCTGGGGTATGTGGGCGAAATCACCTGCATCAACACAAAGCTGCTCAAGCACCTGTGCCTGGACGAATACATTCCCGTTATCGCCCCGGTAGGTGCAGGGCCAGACGGCAGCAGCTTCAACATTAATGCAGATACGGTAGCAGGGAAAATCGCGGCGGAGCTGGGGGCGGAAAAGCTGATGTTCCTCACGGATATCGACGGCATCCGTACCGACCCCCAAGATCCGGAAACCCTGCTTTCCCACATCACGGTAAGCGAAGCAAAGCAATATATTGAAAGCGGCGTGATTGAAGGCGGAATGATTCCCAAAGTGGAGGGCTGCATCCAAAGCGTGGAAAGCGGGGTAAGACGCACCCATATTCTGGACGGCACCATCCCTCATCCGCTGCTGTTGGAGATTTTTACGGACAAAGGCATTGGTACCATGGTAACCACAGATGAGGAGATGGAGGCGTAAACCATGACCTTTCAGGAAGTGAAACAGCTGGATCAGGCCTATTACATGAACACCTTTGGAGAACGGCTGCCAGTGATGCCGGTACGGGGCAGCGGCTGCACGCTGTATGACGATGGTGGCGCCGCCTACACGGATTTTTTGGCGGGCATTGCCGTAAACGCCCTGGGCTACAGTCACCCGGCCATTACCAAGGCAATTACCCAGCAGGCCCAGAGCCTTTTGCACAGCTGCAACTATTTTTATAACGAACCCCAAGCAAGGCTGGCGCAGCTGTTGTGCCAGAATACCTGCGCGGACAAAGTGTTTTTCGCCAATTCAGGAGCGGAAGCCAACGAGGCCGCAATCAAGCTGGCGCGGGCCTACTATCATAAAAAGGGCGAGTACCGCTACGGCATTATTTCCGCCTCCAATTCTTTTCACGGCCGCACTTTGGCTACGCTGACGGCAACGGCGCAGCCGAAATACCAGCTCCCTTTCACGCCTCTGCCCGAAGGCTTTTCCTACGTGCCCTATGGCAACCTGGAAGCGTTGGCTGACGCCATTACTCCCCACACGGCTGCCGTGATGCTGGAGCCTATCCAAGGGGAAGGCGGGGTGATAGAGGCTGGCTCGGCGTATCTCAAAGCCGTCCGCTCTCTTTGCGATGAGTTGGGCGTACTGCTGATTTTTGACGAAGTGCAATGCGGCATGGGCCGCACGGGATTCTTGTTTGCCCACCAGCTTTACGGGGTAGAGCCGGATATCTTTACCAGCGCCAAAGCCCTGGGCGGCGGTGTGCCAATCGGCGCAGTATTGGCCAAGGATTTTTGCTGTGCCTTTGCCCCGGGGGACCATGGCAGCACCTTTGGAGGTAACCCGCTGGCCTGCGCCGCCGGCGTGGCGGTGATGGAAACCATGACCCAGCCCGGCTTTTTGGAAAGTGTGAGGCAAAAAGGCGGGCTATTAAAACAATCCCTGCGGGCGCTGCAGGCTGCCTGCCCGGAAACCATCCTGGAGGTACGGGGACAGGGGTTGATGGTGGGCGTGGAATTCGCCCCCAACCTGGCGGTAAAACAGGTGCAGCTGAACCTGCTGGAAAAAGGATTTATTGTAGGCACCGCAGGCCGCAACACCATGCGCCTGGTGCCGCCGCTTGTCATCTCCATAGAAGAGATCAACCGTTTACTGCAGGCATTGGCAGCCTTCTTAGGACAGAATGAACCCGCATGATTGTGATACATCGGAAGCATAATGAAAGGAGTCTTTCTATGAAGCTGGAACAATACAAAGCACAAGCCCCCTTTGCACAGAAACACCTATTGACCCTGATGGACTGGAGCCCGGATGAAATCCGCCAAAGCCTGGCGCTGGGCCTGCACATGAAAGCCCAGTTAAAGGCCGGCATTCCCCACAAGCACCTGCAGGGCAAAACCATGGGGCTGATCTTTACCAAGTCCTCCACCCGCACCCGGGTATCCTTTGAGGTGGGCGCGGTGCAGATGGGTTGTTACCCGCTCTTCCTTTCCAGCAACGATATCCAGCTGGGCCGGGGGGAAACCATTCACGATACCGCCATGGTGCTTTCCCGCATGGTAGACGGCATCATGATCCGCACCTTCCAGCAGGCCGATGTGGAGGATTTGGCCAAGTACGGCAGCATCCCCATTATTAACGGCCTCACGGACCTGGTGCACCCCTGCCAGGTTTTAGCGGATATGCAAACCTTTTATGAGCATTGCGGCCCGTTTGAAGGCAAAAAGCTCAGCTACTTTGGCGATGGCAACAACAACATGTGCCACTCTCTCATGGTAATCTGCTCCAAACTGGGGGTAGATTTTGCGGTAGCCTGCCCCAGGGAATACGCGCCAAACCCGGATATTCTGGCAGCTTGCCAAGGGTATGCCAAAGAAAGCGGCAGCCGTATCCTTTTGACGGACGACCCTATGGAGGCCGCAAAGGGTGCTTCCGTGCTGTATGCGGACGTTTGGGCCAGCATGGGTCAGGAAGCGGAATTCAAAGAACGCATGGCGGTGATGGAGCCGTTCCGCGTCACCCAATCCGTGATGGCCGCAGCGGAGCCGGAGGCCATTTTCCTCCACTGCCTGCCTGCTCATCGGGGAGAAGAAGTGGAAGCCGCTGTCATCGACGGGCCTCAAAGCGTGGTATTCGATGAAGCGGAAAACCGCCTGCATGCCCAAAAAGCGGTGATGGCGCTGCTGATGAGCGGCAAGGCCTATGAGGAGCTGATGGCCTGATGTACAAATCCATCTTTATCCGCAGGGCGGATGAGCAGGATGTTGCAGATATCCTCTCCATCACCCGGGAGGCTTTTGAAAAATATGCCTTCGATCTGGGCAAGCCGGATATGGTATTTGCGCTTAAGGATGATGAAGCGGCGGTGTTGGCGGATCTCCAAACCAAAAACGTGTACATCGCTTTGCTGGACAATGAGCCGGTGGGTACCATCCGCTTTGAAAAGCGGGCTGGCGTAGGTTTTATCAGCCGGTTTGGCGTGCGGCTCAAGGCACAAAGCTGCGGCGTAGGCGGGGCGCTGATTCATGCGGTGCTCCATGAATGCCAGCGTATGCGCCTGCCCGCCGTCACCTTGCACACCTCGGCCAGGATGGCCAGCCTCATCCGCTTTTACTATGGCCAGGGTTTTTATATCCGTTCTACCGCTACAGACCGGGGATATGTCCGTGCACTGCTGGTGCGAGAGTTAGAGCCGGGATATGAAGTAGATGCCCAGGCGCTTAAGCCCTAATGGAAAAATAGCCTTTGTTTTTGAAAAAGGCTTTTGCCAAGGGCTGAAAAATTTGATAAAATACCATTACAACGAGTAGCTGACATGGCGTAAGTCCAGTTGAAAGCTGCTCGTTTTTTGATACTGCGGGCTTGTTTTTCTCCTGGGAATATGGAAAGCTGCGAAGAAATGCCCGGCAGCTTTCAGAAGGGGGTGAAAAGAGTGAAACGAGTGAAGGCAGCATGCATTTGCCAAACGCTGCATTTTATGCTCAAAGAAGACCTTGGGCATGATTACGCAGCCAAACTGGTCAAGGAAGAGGTTGCACGCTATCTATCCGCACTGGACCGCAGCCGTACCCAATATAAAATCGTTAGCGAAACGGTTCAGCCGGATGGATCGATCGTGATGGATATCATCAAGCAATACAATCAATGCAATGTAGGAGATTACCTAAAATAGGTTTGCCCCTGCCATGCCCTGAAAAGCAATATTTCAGGGCATGTTTTTCCTGTTTAGGCGTTCCTTATGCGCCCAACAAGGCTGAGCGGGCCAACCCTGGGGCGCAAAGGGCAGTTTGTTTTTCCCCTTGGATATGCTATACTGGTAAAACCAAATACCAAGGAGAGCGACGATGCATAAACCAGTATTGGTAATTCTGGCAGCGGGCATGGGCAGCCGTTACGGCGGGCTCAAGCAGATCGATCCCGTTGACCCGCAAGGCCACCTAATCATCGATTTTTCTATTTACGATGCGGTAAAGGCCGGATTTTCCCAAGTCGTTTGCATTATAAAAGAGGAGATGCAAACGGATTTTGATGAAAGGTTGGCTAACCGCGTCCGGCCTTATGTTGACCTTACCTGCGTATATCAGCGCATGGAGGATTTACCCCAAGGCTATGCTGTCCCCCCAGGACGGACCAAACCCTGGGGCACTTCCCATGCCCTTTTGGCCTGTCTTGGCAAGGTTACCGCGCCTTTTGCCGTCATCAATGCAGACGATTACTATGGCCCAGGCGGTTTGCAGGCGATGTATGATTATTTAAGCGCCCCTCATAAGCCGGGCGAATACGCCATGGTGGGCTACCCCATCGAAAATACCCTAACCCGCCACGGCTCGGTAACCCGGGGCATTTGCACGGTAAATGAGTCCGGCATGCTACAACACATCCAGGAATGCCGTGGGGTGCAATGGGGGCCGGAAGGTATGCCATTGTACCTGGATCAGGGCAAGGAAATCTCCGTGTCATTGGGCACCACAGTGTCCATGAATTTCTGGGGATTTGACGCTGCTTTGTTGGATACCCTGGCAGCCCGCTTCCCCGCCTTTTTGGACGGGCCGATGCAGCAGGATCCTCTCAAGGCGGAATATCTTTTACCCACCACAGTTGGTGAGCTCCTATTAGAGGGGCAGGCTACTGTAAAGGTGCTTCCGGGGCATGACCAATGGTTTGGCGTAACCTACCGGGAGGATAAACCCCTGGTAGAACAAGCCATTGCCCAACTGAAAGCACAGGAAATCTATCCTGAACAATTGTGGCGGTAACTGCAGCCGGTTAAGCCGCCGGATTATGAACATTCCATCACAGCATACAGGCATCCATGCGGTATGGTGAAAATTATTTTTTCACCATAAAATCACCAAATAAAAAATGCCTTACCGCCCTGCTATGGGTGGTAAGGCATTTTGTTATCTTGGTTTTGCAATCAACGCTTTTGCTGAAAAAAGGCGCTGAGGATATCCCCGCACTCCTCCTCCATTACACCGCCGATTACCTCGATGCTGTGGGGGAACCAGCCGTCCGCCATATCCACCACCGAGCCACAGCAGCCAGCCTTTTCGTCAAACGCACCGAATACAATCCGCGATACCCTGGAATTAACGGCAGCGCCGGTGCACATGGCGCAGGGCTCCAGCGTAACGTATAACGTACATCCGTTTAAAAAGCCCTTGCATTTACGGGCCGCCTCCCGTATAGCAAGCAATTCGGCATGGGCGGTAGGGTCGTCGGATGCTTCACACAGGTTGTGGGCCCGGGCAATTACCTTCCCCCCCTGCACAATGACAGCGCCCACAGGCACCTCATCCTGCTGATAGGCCAGCTGCGCTTCTTCCAGCGCCATGCGCATATACGTGTAATCCACCATCATGTTAGTCCCTCCCGGATAAAAAGCTTTCTGCTCCTATTTTGCTCCCAAGGCCTCTACACGCTGCAGGCAATCGTTTGCTCCCAGCATAATGATTTCATCGCCCTCCCGCAAAGTATACCCTGCACCTACCGCCACATTCATGCTTTCTCCTCGCTTTACGGCGATTACGCTTACCTTGTAACGCGCGCGCACATCCAGCTCCTGCAGACTTTTGTCCACCCATTCCTGGGGCACCCGCATCTCGGTGATGCTGTACTCCTGTGAAAGCTCAATGAAATCCAGCACGCTTTCGTTTGCCAGAGCATGGGCCAGACGCACCCCGGTTTCCCGCTCCGGCATAATTACCTTATCCGCTCCGGTTTTGACCAGCAGCTTGGCGTGCAAATCATCGTAGGCTTTGGATATCACCCGTTTTGCCCCCTGTTCTTTGCATAACACCGTGGTCAAAATAGAGGAACGCAGGTCATCCCCCACTGCCACCACAACACAATCAAAGTTGGATACGCCCAGCTGTTTGAGCACCCGTTCTTCCGACGCGTCCGCAATCATAGAATGGGTTACATGATCTGCTATAGCGCTCACATGCTCTTCATTGCGGTCTACCGCCAACACATCATGCCCCATTTTGCTCAACGTCAGCGCTAAGCTGGTCCCTAACCGGCCCAAGCCGATTACCAGAAAGGATTTTTTCGCCATTGTTTCCTCCTCGCCTTTCCTCTATCCAATCATCAGGTTTCCTTCCGGATAACGGATACCCGCATCTCCAGAACTCTTGCCTGCAAACGATAACATCAACGTCAAGGGCCCAACCCGGCCTAAAAACATGCCTAAAATCAGCAGGCAGCGGCTGGCCGGACCAATAGCAGCCGTTACCCCAACGGATACCCCCACAGTACCGAAAGCGGAGGTGGTTTCATATAGAATATTTTCCAACCCCATTGCCCCTGCGGGGCCATTGGCCTCCAAAGTGGAAATGAAAATGGTGGTGACCAGCAAAGCTGCCCCTAATATGGTGGTGACCGCCACTGCCCGGCGCACCGTGGCCCAAGGAATGCGGCGGCGGAAAGCGTTGACATCCGGGCGATTGCGCACCACGCTCCATACCCCCATCATCAACAGGGCAATCGTGGTGGTTTTTACGCCGCCTCCTGTGCTGGCTGGAGAAGCGCCGATAAACATCAGCAGTACGCCGATGAGCTTTGTAGCATCCCGCAGCGCCAACTGGTCGATGGTGTTAAACCCTGCAGTACGCAGTGTGACGGATTGGAATAAGCTTGCCAGCACCTGCTCGCCTGCCGGGAGGCGACCCAGGGTAGCCGGATTATCCCGCTCCAACAGAAAAACCAGCACAGCCCCTGCCAGCAGCAGGGCTGTATTGGTACATAATACCACTTTGGTCTGCAGCCGCATTTTAGAAAACCGCCGGGAATGCCCCACATCCGCCAACACAGCAAACCCCGTGCCGCCTGTTACAATCAGCGCCATAATCACCAGATTTACCAGCCAGTCTCCACGAAAAGCGGTGAGGGAAGCATAGTTTCCCATCAGGTCAAAACCCGCGTTGCAAAAAGCAGAGATCGAATGAAAGACTGCATACCATATTCCCTTTGTGGCGCCAAACAATGGGATAAACCGCAAACATAACAGAACGGCGCCGATCAGCTCTACGCCAAAGGTCAGCTTCATAGCGTTGACCATCAGCCCTACCACGCCCTGCAGCCGGTCCGCACTCAACGCTTCAGCGATTACCATACGTTCTTTCAGGGATATTTTTTTGCGCATGGCCATCAAAAAGATGGTGGCCATAGACATAAAGCCCAAGCCCCCGATTTGAATCAGCAGAATAATGA
>JAEXFV010000185.1 GCA_023451115.1 Bacillota bacterium | reverse complement strand
AACGGCAGCTTGCTGCCTGATTTGAGCCGCCTGTTCCTCCGCGCTGGCAATCTCATCGATGATCGAACGCATGACAACCACCTCCTTTGTTAAATTGCTAACAACACTATTTTACTCGGTACTTTTTACCAATACAACCCTTTTCACCCGCCTGTTGGTGGAATATATAATTTTAACGGCAAGAATATCTCAGCGTTATAAGCATCCATTATATCCTTGCCGTTCCATGAATTTTTTATGTCGCTTCCCTGCAGGAAAAGCTGCAAGCTTATTTCGTGCCAAATAACCGGTCGCCCGCATCTCCCAAACCGGGGACGATATAGCCATGGTCGTTCAAATGGCTGTCTACCGCCGCCACGAATATATCCACATCCGGATGTGCTTCCTGCACCGCCTTGATGCCCTCCGGCGCAGCGATCAGGTTCACCAGACGCACTTTTTTGCAGCCTGCCCTCTTCACAATATTGATACCCTCCACTGCGGAGCCGCCGGTAGCCAGCATAGGATCCACAATGATAATATCCCGTTCCTGCACATCTGGAGGCAATTTACAATAATAATCCACCGGCTGCAAGGTCTTCGGATCCCGATATAAACCGATATGCCCCACCTTTGCCGCGGGGATCAGGCTCATCATGCCGTCCACCATGCCCAAGCCTGCTCTTAGTATGGGCACAATGCCCAGCTTTTTACCCGCCAGCACTTTTGTTTGCGCCGTTGCCACCGGGGTTTCCACCTGTGTGTCCATCAATTCCAGGTCGCGGGTCACTTCATATCCCATCAGCATAGCCAGCTCTTCTACCAGCTCCCGGAATTCTTTGGTGCCCGTGTGTTTGTCCCGCAGCAGCGAAATCTTATGCTGCACCAAAGGATGGTCGATCACAATTACTCTTCCCATTGTAGGTCCTCCTGAATGTGTTGATTCTGAAAAATGGAAAAAAGGAAACGCGCCCCCTCTGCTTTGCGGGCCGTTCCCCAAACCTTATTGTTTTTGTTCGTACGCGGTGATTTTGTCCACACGGCGCTGATGCCTGCCCCCTTCATAAGGGGTGGATAGCCAAACCCGGGCAATTTCCTTGGCCACTTCTTCGCCGATAATCCGTTGGCCCATGGCCAGTACGTTGGTGTCATTGTGGGCCCTGGTAAACATAGCGGAAACCGTATCCCCGCACAGAGCGCAACGCACGCCTTTCACTTTGTTGGCCATGATGGACATGCCGATGCCGGTGCCGCAAATCAAAATTCCCCGGTCGGCTTTGCCCTGTGCTACCGCCTCGCCCACCAACACGGCATAATCGCAATAATCTACACTTTGTTTGGAAACACAGCCGTAATCTTCCACCGTGTGTCCCAATTCCTGCAAAAAGGGTATCAACGCTTGCCTGTACTCATACCCGCCATGGTCGCTACCAATTGCAATGTGCATATCATTTTCCTCACTATTTTCCCCAGCCGGGGAAAATTTTTCTTTATATATTGGGTTCCGTATCCAACCGCTCCAGCACTTTTACTATGGCGCTGCGGATTTCCTGGGCTACCTCCCGGTACACTTCCAGCGGTTGACGGAACGGATCCTCAATGTCGTACTCATTGTCTCCTGGAAAGCCGTCCACATGGGCGGCATAACCCTTGAGGGTATGCGCCTTTTCCTGCGCCTCAGGGCAGATCGCTTCCAGCTCGTCCAGATGCTGCGCTTCCATGGTTAAAATCAGGTCTGCTTCTTCCGCCAATTCCGGCGTAAGCTGCTGCGCCCGGTGACGGCCGGTGCGAATGCCCATATCCTCCAGGGCCTGCTCCGCCAGGTCTGTCATTTCAGCGCCCTCGCAGGCCATGGTGCCGGCGCTTTCCACCGTCACCTCGCCACGCAATCGTGGGTGGTCGTCTACCATATCTTCCATGATGGCCTCAGCCATGGGGCTGCGGCAGCTATTGCCAGTGCAGACGAATAGCACGGTCATTGGGGTATTTCCTCCTCCGTTGTTTTATAAAACATACAGCCGTTTGGGCCATAGTCTATCAATCTGGTGGTCAAAGTATCAGCTTTGACATTGCTCTTTGATAAAGCCCCCAAAGCCTTGCGGGTTCAGGGAATTATAATGATAAGCCTTATCGTACTATGCTGTAACACAGGAAAAGCCGGCAGCGCGTAAAAGCCGGTTCATAAAAGCCAGGCCTTCTTCCTGGGCGGGTATGCCCTCCGCTAAAATCAAATCCGCCTGATGTTCCACCTGGCGCAGGTAAGAAAACAAGCTGGCGCAAAGGGTCAGCGGCCGATCCCTGTCGCCTATTATAACATACTCTTCCCCGCGATAAAAGTGCCGGGTTTGCTGGGTCGCCAAAATGATGCATTTTTTGCCTGTTTTCTCGGCGGCCTGATATAGGGAAAGGGTTTTTTGCGCAATTTGGCGGGGATCTTCTCCCATAATCACCGTCACTTGCGCGTCCGGCGCATAGTGCCGGTATTTCATGCCTGGCGAGCTGGGCGCTTCCCCTTCCCGCAGGGGGGAAAGGATGCTCTGCGCCAAATTTACCGGCCCAATCACCGCCTCCAGCATGCCCTGGGTCACCACCCCGGGCCGCAGGATAGTAGGCGTTGCACCTACACTGACTACGGTGGACTCCAAGCCATATTTGCAGGAGCCGCCGTCAATCACCAGGGGGATTTTTCCCTCCATATCTGCCAGCACATGTTCTGCAGTAGTAGGGCTGGGCCTGCCTGAAGCATTAGCGCTGGGAGCCGCAATGGGCACATCCGCCGCCCGGATTAGCGCCCTCGCCGTTTTATTGTCCGGCATACGCACCGCTACGGTATCCAGCCCCGCCGTAACCTCCATAGGCACCGCATCGCTCTTGGTGTACACCAGCGTCAGCGGCCCCGGCCAAAAAGCATCCATCAGGCGCTGGGCCTTGGCCGGCACCGTATCCCACAAACGGCGCACATCGTTCTTTTTTGCCACATGCAAAATCAAAGGGTTATCGTTGGGGCGGCCCTTGGCGTCAAAAATCCGCTGCACCGCCGCCCCGTCCAATCCATTGGCCCCCAGGCCATAAACGGTTTCCGTGGGGAATGCCACCAGCCCCCCATCCCGGACAATGCGCCCTCCCAGCTGGGTGCCCGCTTCCGGTTGCCGGGTGGCGTCGATTACTTCTGTTTTCATGCTTCTTCTCCGGAAGAGAGCTGGGCTGCCCGATCTGCCAGGATCAAAGCGTCGATCATTTCATCCAGATCCCCATCCATAAACTGCTCCAGCTTATAGATCGTAAGGCCAATGCGGTGATCCGTGACCCTGCCCTGGGGGAAGTTATAGGTGCGGATGCGCTCGCTGCGGTCGCCAGAGCCTACCTGCGAACGCCGGGCCTGAGCCAGGGCCTCATCCTGCTGGCTCTGGGCCATTTCAAAAAGCTTACTCTTCAAAAGGCGCATGGCCATTTCCTTGTTTTGCAGCTGGCTGCGCTCATTCTGGCACTGCACCACAATCCCCGTGGGCAGGTGGGTGATGCGGATCGCGGACGAGGTTTTGTTTACATGCTGGCCGCCTGCGCCGGAGGCCCGGTAAATGTCGATCCGCAGGTCGCTGTCCTTCACCTCAACTTCAACATCCTCCGCTTCCGGCAGCACTGCCACTGTGGCGGCGCTGGTATGAATGCGGCCCTGGCTCTCGGTTTCCGGCACCCGCTGCACCCGGTGCACGCCGCTTTCGTATTTCAAGCGGCTATAAGCGCCCCGTTTGCCACCCAGAGAGATGACCACTTCCTTCACACCTCCCATATCGGTGGTGTTGTTGGTGATATACTCTACCTTGTAGCCATGGCGTTCTGCATATCGCAAATACATGCGCAGCAAATCCGCCCCAAACAGCGCAGCCTCATCCCCGCCGGTGCCTGCCCGCACCTCGATGATTACATCTTTGTCGTCATTGGGGTCCCGGGGAAGCAGCAATATCTTGAGTTCTTCCGTAAGCTGCTCCTGTTTTTGGGTCAGCTCTTCCAGTTCCATATGGACCATTTCTTTCATTTCAGGGTCCAGCTTATCCTCCAGCATCCCCTTACAGTCCTGCAGGGAAGCCTCCACCTCCCGGTAGGCATCGTAAGCGTGCACGATTTCCTCCAGCGAAGCGTGCTCCTTCACCATAGCCCGCCAGGCTGCCTGGTCCGCCATGGCGTCCGGCGCGCTCAAGCGTTGCGCCAACTCCTCATACCGTTGTTTAATGCTTTCCAATTTATTGAGCATACTGCCTCCAGCGGCCCGCAGGCCTGCGAATTGATCGGGTACTTTCCCCTAATATTTTAGTATAGCATGCCGGGGCCGGGAAGGGAAACGAAAAATAACGTTCAGGCCGTTTTCCCCGCCGCAGGGTTCTCCCCTTGCAGGGAAAGCACCCGGATGGCCTCCCCGCATACCCTTTTCACATGGTCATACGCCTGTTCCAGCTCTCCTCCCTGCCCCGGCCACCCGGGCCACACCTGATGCAGCGTCCTTCCCTCCACCTTGCTCTTGCTGCACAACGTGGGAAGATAGCCCGCATCATATAAACGCACCTGTCCTGTAAACGGGTCTTTTTCCAACGTCAGCTCCAAATACATCCCGTAATTTTTGGGTGCAGGAAACATGTTGGAAAGAAAGTTGCCCATAGAAAAGGCCACAAGCCCAGTATACGGCCCTGCCTCCCGCTCCACCGTTAGATACTCCACAGGCTGCACCACATGGGGATGTGAGCCCAGCACTGCATCCACCCCCTGTTCCAACAGCCAGGCAGCCAGCTTGCGGGTGGACGAGGCAGGGGCGCTTTCAAACTCCACATCCCAGTGGGGGAATGCAATGATAAACTCCGCTCCCGCCTCCCGACACAGGGCAATATCCTGCACCATCCTTTCCTGGTTGCCGGTGCGGCCTACCATCCATTCCCGTTCATCAGCGCTCATCTTCCCTTCATTGCCGTTTACGCTGAACGTCCAGCCAATCAATCCAATCCGTATCCCATTGGCCTCCATCACACAGGCCCTGCCTTCCCTGTCCTGCCGGGACAAATAGACGCCCGTTTGCTTGATCCCTGCCTGATGCAGCACTTCCACAGTGCGCAAGGCGCCCTGGACGCCACGGTCCAGGCAATGATTGTTGGCAGTGGTTACCACGTCAAACCCTACGGTTTTTAAAGAAGTTGCCAAAGCATCCGGCGCGTTAAAGGTTTGCCGCTCCTTTTCCGGCGTAACGCCGTCAAGCCCGGGGGTAGGCTGGGCAGGCGCAGGGCCGGAATACCCCCCGTTTTCCTCGCCTGCCAAAGGCACCTCCAAATTGCAGCACAGGATATCCGCCCGCTGAAATACCTCCTGCATGGCCATAAAGCTGGGAGTAAAATCATACTCCCCCAAAGGTTCCGACCAAGCGCCGGATATTTGGGATTGCATCATCATAATATCCCCCACCGCCCCCACGCGCAGGTAACTGGGCGTTGGCTGGGGCGTAGGCGCTGGGGTTGGCTGGGGCGTACGCGCAGGCGCAGGCGTAACGGCTGGCGCCTGAAACTCCAGCGCTGCAGGCTGCTCCTGTTGTGAAAAAACGGGCATCGCCCCGCACCCAGGCAAGAAAAGGGCTGTCAGCGCTGCCGCTGTCAGCCAAAGTATTCCTTTTTTATCCAACACGGCTGCCTTTCCTCCTACGGTTTTTCCAGGCATACCACCCGGGGTATGCCAGCCAGGTCATCTACCGAATAGCCCCCGCCGAAAAGCGCTTGCACTGCCTCTGCCTGGCCTGACCCTACCTCCAGCAGCAGCATCCCGCCGGGGTTTAAATGCGTTTCGTAACCTGCGGCAATACATCGGTAAGCATCCAACCCATCCTGCCCCCCGTCCAGAGCCAGGGACGGTTCATACACCAGCTCCGGCTGGAGCGTCTGCATATCCGTCTGGGACAGATATGGCGGATTGCATACAATCAAATCATACGACTGGGAAATGCCAGCAAACCAGTTGCTTTGCAGGCTTTGCAGCTCCACTTTATTGCGGCGTGCATTTCGCTGCGTCAGCTCCACGCACCCTAGGCTAATATCCGCTGCGGTTACTGCCAGGCCTGCCCATTTTGCCAATGCAATGCCCACGCAGCCGGTGCCACAGCAAAGGTCCAAAGCAGTGCAGTAGCCCTTCTCCCGGGCCATCTTGATCCCAAGTTCGCAAAGCGTTTCCGTATCCTGCCGCGGAATTAAGGCATGGGGCGTCACCCAGAAGCTGAGCCCCATAAATCCCCACTCGCCCAGCAGATACTGCAAGGGTTCCCGCCGTCTGCGCCGCTCCAGCATATCGTTCAGTTGTGCTTGCTGCACCAAATCCAGCGCCTCGTTGCGGTGTGAGGGCAGTGCGCCCGGCTCGCAACCCAGCACATGGGCAATCAACAGCCCGGCCTGTTGCCCTGCTTCTTCCCCGGCTACAGGCAGTAACAGCTCGATTGCCTGGCGCAACGCTCGTCCAACCGTAATATGCATCTGCGCTCCTCCTTGCAGCTTACGAATTCAAAAACCAAACGGTCTGTACCATTTCCTCGTTTATCGCTATGGACCCCAATCCAACGTTTATGCTCCCTGCCCTGCAGGCCGCGCCTCCCGCTGCTTCTGGCCCTCCTCCTGCTGCTGGGCTTCCCGGGCAGCCTCCTGGGGGGCTTCAGCCTGGGCCGCCGCAGGATCCAGCGCCAGCTGGAACGCGGCGATGGCAACCTCCAGCATTTCGTCCTCCGGCTCTTTTGTGGTGATGCGCTGCAGCGCTAACCCAGGTGTGCGGACAATGCGGGAAATCAAATTTTCAGACCGAGCGCCAAAGCGCAGCACCTCATAGGAAAGCCCCGCCACCAACGGCAGAAATAAAATGCGGGTTACCATCCTCAGCCATAGATTGGCGTTCCACCCTACAACGGCAAAAAACAGAATACTCACCGCCATCACCAAAAACAGGTAATTGGTACCGCACCGGGGATGGAACCGGGTGCATTCTCTGGCGTTTTCCACCGTCAGCGGCAAACCAGCCTCATAGCAGGCAATGGTTTTATGCTCCGCTCCATGGTACATAAAAAGCCGTTTTACATCCTTCATACAGCCAATGGCTATGATATACCCCAAAAAAATGCACAGCCGCACCAGCCCTTCCACCAGGCTCTTCCAAATAGAAGCCGCGGCGGAACCCCGCAGCAGCAAACCGCTGATCAGCGTGGGCAGCAGGAAGAACAGCCCCACCGCCAGCCCGATCGCCAGCACCACCGCTACCGCCACCACTATTTTTTCCACGGACTTCCCGGTTTTTTCCGCCAGCCATAATTCAAACTTGCTGGGCTCTTCCTGAATATCTTCCCCCATCATCTCTGCAGAGCGGGTAATGGTTTTCATCCCCAATGTGAGAGACTCCACAAATGCCACAACGCCTCGTACAATAGGCCACGCATAAAAAGTCCCTTTTTTTGACTTTGTTTCATATGGCTGATATTCGGTGGCAATCTGCCCCTCTCCCCGCCGCACCGCCAGTGCAATGCCTGCAGGAGATTTCATCATAACGCCCTCCATCACGGCCTGGCCGCCAATGGAGCACACTTTTGCCGTTGTTTCGGCGTTTTTTTTCATTTACGTCCTCTCCTTTCCCTGGGCATTGCACCCAGGGCAGTAAACCAGGGGCCGCCCGCCGGGCTCCCCCGCTTTTCCTATTATAGCTTATATACCCCAGGCTGTGCCACCCAAACCTTGCAAACAGGTTGCGGCGCGAATGTGAACAGCTATTTCAAAACCATACTCCTTGGCATAGCGCCATATGGCGTCGTTTTACCAGTAAGGTTTTGGAATTTGAAAACGCAAAAAAGCTTTCCTTAATAAAACAGGAAAGCTTTTTTACTTCGTGTGTTGCAATGGAATTACATGCCGTAACGCTTCTTGAAGCGATCAACACGTCCGCCACTGTCTACCAGCTTCTGGCGGCCGGTATAAAACGGATGGCACTTGGAGCAAATTTCCACCTTGAGTTCGCCTTTTACGGACCCGGTGGTAAACGTCTCGCCGCAGGCACAGCGCACTACGGACTCACCGTAAGCGGGATGGATGTCTTTCCTCATATTTTTTCTTCCTTTCTCGAAGCTCCCGTGGGGGACCTTCTAAGCTAACAGCGAATATTATATAACACCTGCGGCCCCAAAAGCAATGGGATTTTTCAGGCTTTTGGGAATAAAGCCGGCCTTTCTTACCGACAACCGGCAATCCGGCCGGCTATTCCAAGGGTTACAGCTCCTTGGGTGTAACAGGATCCAGCTCCCTGGGCCAGAGTTCGGGAAGTTCTTCATATTGTTTGGGCTCTCTGGGTTGATATTCCATGTGTTTCACCTCCTAAGGTTAGCATGGGCTGCGCAGCCTTTTCTATGCCCTCCTGGAAGCGATATTCCAAAGCAAGCCAATCGTTTCAGCGGCGCTGTTCCATGCAGCAAAGCAAAAAGCCCTCCATGCCATCCGCTTCGCTGATTTCCAGCTGCTCCACCCCTATGCGCTGCATCAGTCGGGCCGCCACCGCCGCGCCAAATAAGATCACATCGTGGCGCTGTGCCAGCAGGGGGTGTATTTTGCGTTCTTCTCCCATTTCTTCCAATTGGGTGAGCAGCTTTTCAAGGGATGCCTGCGTCAGTTTCTGGCGGCTTACCACCTGGGGATCATACGCGGTAAGCCCAGCCTGCAAGGCGCCCAAAGTCGTTAGCGTGCCGCCTACCCCCACCCAGCGTGCAATTCCTTGGGGAAGGGTTTTGCAATATCGATCTACCCAGCAGTCAATCTCCCGCCGCGCTTGCCCATAGGGAAAGCGCGCAAAGGCATCCATGGCCCGCACACAACCGATGGGGTAGCTTTGGGCAAACCCTGGGGCGATAACTTGCGCGCTGCCTCCGCCGATGTCAATCAGGCCTCCGCCCATTTCCCCTACCGCGCCAAGATAAGCGCAGCGGGCTTCCTCCTCGCCACTAAGCACCGTTACCCCAATGCCGCAGCAATGGTGCACCTGGCCGATAAACTCCTGCCGGTTGGCCGCATCCCGCACAGCGCTGGTGGCATAGGCGAACACCGGCAGCTTTTTTTTGCACGCCTGGTCAACAAAATCCACCACCGCCTCTAAGGAACGCGCCATACTTTGCTTAGACAAAATACCGCTTTCATCCAGCCCCTGGGCCAGCCTAGTCGTGCGCAGCTGCTTATAAAAAGCCGCCACGCCTTGTGGCGTAACGGCCGCCTCCATATAACGGATGGAATTGCTGCCAATATCAATCACTGCAGCGCTGGGCACCTGCCTAGTCGCCATCTTCATCCTCCCGGTAAAATTTATAATCCTCCGGCAATACATACCCAAAGCGCTCTCGCGCGTATTGCTCCAGATATTCATCGGTTTGCACGTATTCCTGCATGCGCTGCAAACGCTGCTCTTCCAGCAGCAGGCTATCCATTTCTTCCTGCAGGGCTTGCTGCTGTTGGTGAATCTCTTCCAATTTCTGTTTTTGAGAAATCGTGACACAGCCAAGCACGCAGACAACAGCCAGACAACACAAAAAAATGTGTCGCGGCCGAATACGCCTGCTCTTCTTTTTTTTCACCTGCTTGTCCATACGATCCTCCTGGCTTGGCTTTCCACTGAAGCAGATGCTTTGCCACAGTCCTTAACAAAATCCTCAATCCCTCAGGGCTTTAGGGGAAAGCAACCAACCCGCGGCTGCTATCCTGCCTTTGGCGCCATTGTATTGCAGGGATTTGGCCAGCCATCTATATTCAGGTGTGTCTGCAACTTTAACCGTTTCCCCTCAATCTCCGTTTTGAGGAAAAACGGTTGGCCCTTTCAAATCTTTCCGAAAAAGTGTCCAAAGCACTCGCCCTGACATTCCTTTTTCTCACACCCCCAGGCTTATGGAGTCCAAAGGTGAAAGTCTTTGAAAATTATATTTTATATCTTTTCTTAATTCTATGCTTTTTTAAAAATTCCTTCCTGCTCATCTCTTTTTCCGAAAAATTCCTAAAATACCATGCAGTGCGCCAAAAAAGACGCGGCTGATGGAAACCTGTTCCAGCGCGATCCCCCCAATCAACCCAACCACCGTATAG
>JAEXFV010000153.1 GCA_023451115.1 Bacillota bacterium | reverse complement strand
TGCTTGAGGCCCCGGGAAAGATTGGCGCTGCTGACATGCAATGCGTTTGCCAGAGCGGCCAGGCTCAGATCCGGGTCTGCATAACGCTGCTGAATCATCCCCAGCGCTTCCTCTACCGGGTCGATGCTGCCAGCCGCTTCTGCGGGGGCCGGCTGCAGGTTGAGCCGGTTTAACTCCACCAAACGCTGCTCATAGGCTTGGATGGCCTTGGACAGGGCCTGATAGAGCGCACCCCGGCTGATGGGCTTTAGCAGGTAATCAAACACCCCCAGCTGCAATGCCCGCCTGGCATAATCGAACTGATCGTATCCTGAAATGATAATCACCTTGCTTTGCGGCAGCAAAGCCAGCGTTTGCTCCACCAAATCCAACCCATTGAGATGAGGCATGTTGATATCCACCAACATCAGTTCCGGACGCTGCTGTTCAAATAACGCTAACGCCTCCCTGCCGTCCGCTGCGGCGCCTGCAATGGTTATAGGCAGCCCAAAGGAGGCTACCAGTGTAGCCAATCCTCTGCGGATGGTAATTTCATCGTCTGCGATCACCAGTTTTAACACAAACCTTCTACTCCTCTCGTTCCAGGGGGATGGTGAGCACAATTGCTGTGCCTACCCCTTGACGGCTGTTGATCTGGGCGCCATATTCCGGCCCGTAGGTCAGCCGTAAACGCTGGGCAATGCTGCAAAGGCCAAAGCCCAAAGTGCAGGTGCCCTGCTCCAAATCATTTTGTAGCGCTGCCACCTGCTCAGGCGCTAACCCTACGCCATTATCCGCTACGGTGATTTCAATCCGGGTATCCTCCACGGGGCAAATGCGCACATAAAGCATGCCCTTGCCTTCTTTTGGCTTAATGCCGTGATAAATCGCGTTTTCTACCAAAGGCTGAAGTAATAGCTTTAAAATGCGGCAATCCCGTATGCGATCGTCCAGATACAAGGAAAAATCCAGTTTATCCTCATAACGCACCTGCTGGATAAACAGATAGCTGTATACATGCTCCGCTTCCTCATCCAGGGTAATAAAATCCTTGCCACCGCTGAGGGAAATGCGGAAAAAGCGGGATAAAGCGCTGATCAAATCTGCTACTTCCGCTGCGCCATACTCCATTGCTTTCCAGGCAATGGTATCCAGTGTGTTATAAAGGAAATGAGGATTGATCTGGGCCTGCAGCACCCGCCGTTCCGCCTCTTGCTTGGAGGCTTGCTCGGATAGCACCTGCCCAAGCAACAGGTGGATGCGCCGGGTCATACGGTTAAAGCTGTGCGTAAGCCGCTGGATTTCCAGCGGGCCGCATGGCTGGTATTGCGCAGGGTGATCCAGGTCAATCTCATCCATGGCCTGAACCAGCTGATCCAGCGGGCGTACAACGGATTTTACATATACCAAGGAGAACAAGGCCATAGCAAAAATCAAAAGCGCCCATACAAAGAAAATAGACTGCGTTACCTGGTTCATGGGGGCATCCATCACCCCTTGGGAAGCCAGCACGCACAGCTTCCAGCCCTGGGTGTAGGGGATGGAAGCATACAACAATGTTTCCGGTGCTCCCGCCTCAAGGGAGAGACGGTATTCACCGCTTTGCTGCTGGGCAAGGGCAGCGGCTGCCTGGGTGAAGCTGTATCCCTTGGGGCAGCCGGTTGCAATGCTGCCATGGGTATGGTTATCATCCTCCGCTAATACGCGCCCTTCGTCGTCCATAATCCATACGCTGCCGCCATAAAGGTCTACATCCGAGAGGATTTCGCTCAGCTTTGTAAGCCGCAGGGAACCTAAGATATACCCTGCGCGCTCCTGCTGCTGGTAGATAGGGTAGGTGATAATCACCACCCTCTGCCATTCCAGCCGGGAGTACAGAGGCTTGCTGATGGTATATTCCCGCTGGGAGGCAAATGCCTGCTGAAAGAATTCCCGCTGGGAAACGTCCAGGGTGCTGCCGTCGCTTTGATAGGCGTATCCATCCCGGTCTACTATTACAAAAGGCTGGGCCACATCCCCATAAAGGCCGCCGGCAAAGTCATTGAGTTGGTCCAAATAGTCCAACGCGTTGGGGATGTCCATTTGCTGAATGCTCTGCTGCTGGCTGGCAATGCGGATTTCCGAAAGCCGCTGGTTGAGCCAGCCGCCGATTTCATCTGCTTTTGATTGCACCAATTGCCCGTTGAGGGACTGGATTTGGGTAGTTTTTAACTCCCGCATTTGCGTTTGCACCACGAAGAGCTGTATGGCAAACACAATGGTAATGCATACCATAAAATAAAGCAGAATTTGTGTGCGCAACTTCATCTGTAGCATTTGCTGGCTCCATCATGGTAATTGGCTTGCAGAGAAACCAACAATATTATATGGTATTCATGGGAGGAACGCATTAAAAAAATACATTGTTAAAAGAAATACAAAACTTTGCAACAAAGTGCAAATACAAATGCCGGGGCCAAAAGATACACTAAAACGGTAGCGTTTTGCCAGGACGGCAGAAACGCTGCAGGGGTTGCTGGGCTGGCCGGATAGAATGGGAGCTTGTGATACCATGGATAAATTTTTCCGTGCTGTGAGCACGCTATTGATGGGATGTTTCCTGGCACTTGGGGGATGCGCGCCTCTGGTGCAGCAGGAAGCCCAAGGGGAAGAAGAAACGCTGACGGTAAAAATCCCTTATGCGAATGAAGAGTTGGAAGGGCAAACACGCTTTGAAAGCGATATTTTGGTAATTGGCGGGGGGCTGGCCGGCTTGTGCGCCGCAACCACTGCGGCTGAGGCGGGGTGCTCGGTTATCTTAATCGACAAAATGCCTATGATTGGGGGCAACAGCATTCTCTCTACCGGAACGTTTAACGCGGTGGATCCGGATCGGCAAAGCGCACAGGGAATTGAGGATAGCATCGAACTGTTCATCAAAAACACTTATGAAGGCGGGGATATGCTGGGCAACCTGGATTTGATTACCCTGTTGTGTGAAAATGCAGGGGATGCCCGTAACTGGATTGAGAGCCATGGCGGAAAATGGAGCACGGACGGGGTGTACCTGGCTTCCGGCGGAACATGGCCCAGGAGCCTGGATGTGGAGGTGAGCCCCAATGAAACCTTTATCCGGCCGCTGGCCTTTTCCATCATAGACGGAGGGGGAAAAATATTTTCCGATATGAAGGCCTGCTCTTTGATTGTGCAGGGAGGGCGGGTGACCGGGGTGGAAGCCGTCAATACACGCAATCAGAAAAACTATGTTTTTTACGGCAAACGCGGCGTTGTAATGGCAACGGGAGGGTTTGGAGCCAACAGTGAAATGATTGCCGCCTATTGCCAGAGCATCCCCCCTTATGTAGAGGCAGAAACCACGCCGGCCGCCACCGGGGATGGCATTTTGATGGCCCAGGCGGTAGGCGCGGACGTGGTGGACATGGAATATGTGCAGATGGTGCCGGGAGCGGTGAACAATGGCCCCTATTTTACCAATGAGGCCAGCAACGCCATCTATGTCAACCAGCAGGGGGCGCGTTTTGTGTCCGAACAATGCGCCAGCAATGTGATTTCCCAGGCTATTTTGGAACAACCCGGGCGCATTGCGTATATGCTATTTGATAGCAATACCATCGGGGATTCTTTTGTGGACGGTGTGGGCCGTACCGTGGAAGAACTGCGCGGGCTTGCCCGGGAAGGGCTTTGTGGTTATGGTGAAACATTGGAAGAATTGGCCCAAAGCATAGGGATAGAGCCGGATGCTTTGGAAAAAACCGTAGCCGAATTCAACCAGGCAGTGGACGGCGAAGCTGCGGACCCTTTTGGGCGGGAACTGTTTTATAAAAAATTTGGCGACGGTCCGTTTTTTGCAGCCATTCGTACGGCGAAAATCCATTATACGATGGGAGGGCTGCGCATTGATACCGATGCCCGTGTGCTGGATGCAGAGGGCGTGCCCATTTCGGGCCTGTATGCCTGCGGAGAAGTAACCGGCGGCATCCACGCTGCAAATCACGTCACAGGCAATGCCCTGGCAGATTGCGTGGTGTTTGGCCGTATCGCCGGGCAAAGCGCGGTAGACGGCCGTTGAAGGAGGAGCCAAATGGAGCAAAAAAGCAGCGGGAAAAATTTTGAGCTGATATTGTTGGCATTGTTTACCTGCATTCTTCTTGTTTTTGTTCAAGGGGCTGCGCCAGTGCAGCATGCTGTGGGCGTACAAGGGTATGTGGTGGTATATTTGGGTAACGAAGTGTATGCAAAAGTGCCCCTGGGGGAAGAGCAGGTGCTGCGAATTGAGCAGGATAGCGGAGAGGTGAACGAAGTTGCGATAACCGCCCAAGGCGTGCATATGGGCCATTCGTCCTGCGAAAATCAGGATTGTGTGAAACAGGGAGAAGCAACGTTGGAAAATATAGAGAGCAGACCGTTGGGCGGATGGATTATTTGCCTGCCCAACCGAGTTTCCATAGAATTGGTAGCGGAGGAGCCTGCATGAACAGTTCCGCAATGAGTATGGCGCGCAGAGTGGCCCGCTTTGGCATGCTTACGGCTGTGGCTCTGGTGTTGGGATGGTTTGAGCGATTTATCCCCATTGCCCCCGGAATACCAGGGATTAAGCTGGGCCTGGCAAACACGGTACTGCTGTATGCCATTTATCTGATGGATTGGAAAAGCGCTGCACTGCTGATGGTGATGAAAGTGCTGCTTTCTGGGTTTCTTTTTGCAGGGCTTTCCGGCATGTTGTATAGTTTTGCAGGCGGCCTGCTCAGCTTGCTTGTGATGCTGGGGGTGCGAAAATTGCCTGGCATGAGCATCATTGGTGTCAGTGTTTGCGGCGCAATCAGCCATAACTTAGGCCAGATCGGGGTAGCCTGCCTGGTGGTGCAGTCCCGGGCGGTATTGGGCTATTTGCCTGTGCTGCTGATTTGCGGTGTCATCACAGGAATATTGACTGGCATTGTTGCCAAATATGCCTTTCGTGCGCTTGGACCGAAAAAACAGGGTAATCCACCCCAAACCACCCAAAAAGAAGAGGAAGAACCATGAAAAAAGCCATTGGAATGGTGTTGGTAGTTTGCTTGTGCGCAGGCCTTTTCGCGGGATGCTCCGCAAAGACCGTGCCTGGGGAAGAGACCCGTTCCATCGTAGGATTTTATTTTGATACGGTGGTAACCATCAATGTATGTTCCAGGGATGAAACCGTTTTGCAGGAGGCATTGGAACAATGCGCCCGCTATGAGCAACTGCTGAGCAAAACGGTTGAGGGAAGCGATGTTTGGAACATCAATCATGCAAATGGACAGCCTGTGCAGGTAAAGAAAGAAACCATGGAAATCCTGCAATGCGCCCAGCAAATAGCCCAACGCACTCACGGCGCTTTTGATATTACCATTGCACCGGCAGCATCGTTATGGGATTTTACCTCTTCTGAGGCGGTGTTGCCGGATGCACAAACGCTGGCCCAAGCGGCTGCGCTAACAGATTATACTTTGCTGGAACTAAACCAGCCGGAATGCACGGTTACCTTGCCGGCTGGGCACCGAATTGATTTGGGCGGCATTGCAAAAGGCTACATTGCGGACCAGGTGGGGAAATTCCTCCAGGAAAAGGGCGTAAAAAGCGGCATTCTCAACTTTGGGGGCAATGTAGTGCTGTTGGGCGAGAAAGCAGACGGCACCCCTTGGCAGGTTGGCATCCAGGACCCAAATGGGGATACAGGGGAATATCTGGGCGTGCTTTCTCAAGAAGGCGGCACGGTAGTTACCAGCGGTATTTATGAGCGGGGATTTACCCTGGATGGAACCCGTTATCACCACATTTTAGATCCCGAAACCGGTTGGCCGGTGCAAAATGAATTGGCCAGCGTTACCATATCCTGCCAAAGCTCTATGCAGGCCGATGCATTGTCTACTGCCTGTTTTGTACTGGGATTGGAAAAGGGGATGGCGCTGGTGCAGGAGCAACCGGGCGTAGAGGCTGTGTTTGTAACCCGCCAGGGAGAAGTTTGGGCCACAGACGGCGCCAAAGCATGGCTGAATTTGTCTGGATCAAACAAGACCGTGGCTCCGGCTTAGCCCTGCTTTGACCACCTTCCCCCGAATCCCTTGGGTTTCGGGGATTTCACCAAGGAGCTATGTCAAAGCTTTTTGCTTTGACCACCTTATAATGCTGGAAAATGAAAAGCAGGAAGGAGTAAGGGAAAAAGTGAAAAAACAGTTGCCGGGTTGGGCGGCATTATGTATTATCGGGATGGTTGCAGGCCTGCTGCTGGGGCTGACCAATGGCCTTACAGCGCCAGCCATTCAGCAGCAGAGCGAGTTGGCTGCAGACGCTGCGCGGCAAGCGGTGTTGCCGCTGGCCCAAACATTTGAGCAGCAGCAGATGGAAGAGGGCGCCGGCGTAGATTATTGCTACCAAGGGTTGTCCCAAGCTGGTGATTTGGTTGGGTACACCGCACAGGTTACGGTAAAAGGCTATGGCGGAGAGATTGAAGTAGTAGTAGGTATGGACTACACCGGGACGATTACAGGCGTGCAGGTAGGCGGCTCCAACTTCGCCGAAACGCCCGGCTTGGGCGCGCGCACGAAAGAGCCCGCATTTACCGAGCAATTCCGCGGCGTTGTTCCGCCCGCGGTGCTAAAAGAGAATGTGGACGCTGTTACCAGCGCGACCATCAGCTCGGGAGCGGTGGTATCCGGGGTCAACAAAGCGGCAAAACATATAGCCGCACTGCTTTCCGGCGGCACGGCAGAGGCGAAAGAAGAAAATCCGCTGCCCGGCGCCACGGACCTGGTGGAACAACCTGGGGCAGAAGGAATAGACGCCTGGTGGAAAGCCGCCCAAGGGATTGTAGTGCAGGTAACGGAACAGGGATTTGGCGGACCGGTTCAGGTAAAGGTAGGGATTGATGCTACCGGCGCAATCACTGGCGTCGTGATTGGCGGAGACGGCTTCGCAGAAACCCCCAGCCTGGGAGAACGGGTGTTGGAAGCGGAATTTCGAGCGCAATTTGTAGGCGCAAAAGGCGCTGTGGAATATGGGCAGGGGATCGATGCCGTTTCGGGCGCAACCATCAGCTCCCAGGCCGTTCGCACTGCAATCAACCGGGCACTGGATTTTGGAGAAACGGTCATGGAAACCCGGTAAAAAGTATTTTTAAAGATATGATTTGCCATCGCGCGTACGGTAAAACCAGTACGCGCATTTTTCTAAACATGTGGCATGGGGTGTTTCGATACCCAAACAGGTGCGTAAATAATGCCAGAGGGGAAATATGGCTTGGTGGGCATATAAGCGAAATACAACATGGACTCCTGCAATCTCTGGCAGGAGTCCATTGTTTTGAATCATTCCCCGTTATGATGCCGCTGGTCGGTTGGACAGCACCGCTTGTATGGCCTGCACCAACGGCGTGAGTTCCCGGTAAGGGGAAACCGGGCGGTTCGCGGCCAAAGGCGAAATGGCTTCACCAGAAACCGGGACATAGCCCTGCAAAGGATTTACTGGGAAATAGTAGGGCTGCTTATTGTCTGTGCTGTTGGTGAGGAAAAACACATAGTAACCGCCCTGCTGCAAACCGGCGCTTTGGGTAATGTTGCAAGCCATGGGCTGCAAGGTAGCGGCGCTGACCATTTCACCAATGCGCCCGGGGCAATGCACCAGCTCAATCTGCTGGCCGTAGCTTAGGGCACCTTTTATTGCGCCATATGCCTCCACGGTGACGATGGAGGCGGAATAAGAATTTTTTTCGGTTGCGCCGCCGTTGCGAATGGAGAAAACAAGCTGTTGCTGGGCCGGCTTTTCCAGTACGCGGCCGATAAAAATTTCGGAAGACGCTTCTGCCAGGGTGCGCAACGAATCGTAATAGTAAAGCGGGCCGGGGGCAGAAATGATCGTGGAGAGTTTTACAATATCTTCTTTTAAAGTGGCTAGGGGAAATCTGGATCCGTTCCAAATGACATCACTGTCTACAATTGGAATGGGTGTGGTGGAAAGCAGCGTATATCCCGCCATATCTTCTGCATGGTTTACATCCTGCGCATTCTGGCCCAAATAAAGCAGATATTCTTTTCCTTCATCCATAGGCCCTGCGGTACAATGAATCACATCGCCGCTGGCTGCATCGCCTGCCAAGATATCTGAGATCAGCAAATCATAGCAGGAAAGCCCCTGGGCGTTGATGTGCTGCTGGATACAGGAGCCGGTCACAATCAAAGACGCATTGCGGTACTGCACCCGGGCATCGGATAGTACACGCTCATCCACCCCGGCGGAAGAAACCGGTAACGTGACTGGGGAAGCTACGCAGGCACATAAAAAGCAACAACTCAATACAACAGATAACAGGGCGCAAACATGCCGCTTAGCCATACGAACCTCCTTCCCCCTGAAGGCTTGCTTTCAGGGATGTAAACATTGCGCTGTGCCAAAGCCTGCAGCTTTGACATTCTTTGATATGGGCGCAACCCCATCTCTACTATCATAAACGATTGAAAGAGGGATTTGGTTGCACAAAATGAAAAATTCATAAAATATTTCGTTTTGTGCGGAAAACAAGGAAACAATTGGGCCAAAATATGGCAATCAAATGACCCGGCGGCCTTCCAAAGCCTTTGCCAGGGTAATTTCATCCGTATATTCCAGGTTGCCGCCAATGGGAATGCCATGGGCGATACGAGTGGCCTTCACGCCTTGCTCTTTTAAGAGGCGGGCAATATAGGATGCGGTAGCTTCTCCTTCAATATCCAGGCTGGTGGCCAGAATCACTTCTTTTACATTGCCGGCATTTACCCGTTCCATCAATTCTTTGATGCGGATATCGTCGGGGCCAACGCCATCCATGGGGGAAATTACCCCTTGCAAAACGTGATAACGCCCATGAAATTCTCTGGATTTTTCCATTGCCGCAATGTCACGGGCATCCCGCACCACACAAATAATGCCAGAATCCCGGGAAGCATCCTGACAAAGGGCGCAGGGGACCTGGTCCGTATATCCGCCGCAGATGGGGCAGGCGTGTACTTCCTTACGGGCAGCCACAATCGCATCCGACAACTCCAGCGCTTGTTCCTGTGGCACATCCAGCAAAAAATACGCAAGCCGCATGGCGGTTTTTGTGCCGATGCCAGGTAAACGGCCTAATTGGGCTGCCAGGCGGGCAATGGGCTCGATCACAGGGGCCATTGCTTAGAACCCCAAATTCAGTCCGCCGGTGAGTTTGCCCATTTCTGCCTGGGTGGTTTCATCCGCTATACGCAAGGCCTCATTGACTGCAGCAATCACCAGATCCTGTAACATTTCCACATCGTCCGGATCCACACAATCGGGGGCAATTTCAATTGCTTTGAGCACTTTTGCTCCGGTTACGGTAGCCTTTACCATGCCGCCGCCAGCCTGCGCAGTAAACTCCCGCGCGCCCAGCTCTTCTTGCATGCGCGCCATATCCTGCTGCATTTTTTGCGCCTGCTTCATCATCTGCTGCATGTTCATGCCACCCATTCCACCAGGGAAACCGCCTCTTGCCATTGCATTTTCCTCCAGAATTTGTTGATTTGATACATAGTATACCATAAAAGGCCCTGGCTGAAAACCAGTTGCTGTTGCTCAAGGTGATATATCTGATCCGAACGCTGTGAAATGCTATTGACAGATAACTGTATCATTCGTATAATACGGTTGTGACTGTATTATATGAATAATACAGTCACCCGGAAAGGGTGTGTGAATATGCCATGATTTCATTTCAGTATTTTGTCATGGAAGATGGTACGCCTATTTATTTGCAAATTCTTCTTTACATAAAGCGGGGCGTTGTAGCAGGCAGCATCAAAAATGGCGATGAGTTGCCCTCACGGCGCATGCTGTCGGCCCTTTTGGGGGTTAATCCCAATACGGTGCAAAAGGCTTACCGGCTGCTGGAAGAAGCGGGGCTGATATGCTCCCACTCTGGCGCCAAAAGCTATATGGTACTGGATGGGGATAAAATTGCGCAAATACGGGAGGAGCTATTGGAAAACGATGGAAAGAGCCTGGTGTCAGCCGTGCGGCAGATGGGGCTATCCAAATCAGAGGCGTTGGCGCTGATTGAAAAATACTGGGAGTAGGCAAAACATATGAAAAAACAGGTATCTGTATTTATGCTGATGGCGCGCAGCACGGTATTTAAAATCACGGGGTTGCTGGTTATTATGGCGGGGGTGGAGATTGGACTCTTTTCTCTGGCTTTTCAAAAGGTATTGGCAGGGGCTTGTCTTACGTTGGAGGACTTTATCGAGGAAAGCCATATTTCCCTTGTGCTGGGCCTGTGTTTTTTAGCAATGGCAGCAGTGCTTTGCCTCACTGGCTGCGAGTTTGGCAGCAGGCAGGGGTATACCCTGAAAAGGCTTTCCATTTCTATCAAAATGGTTTTCCTATGGCAAAGCCTGTATAACACCATTTGCTTTTTGCTGCTGTGGGCAGCCCAGCTGGGGATCGCCCTTCTGCTATGCAAATGGTATGTTGCAAGGGCAGATCCGGCGCTGGTCAGCGGCCAGACCATATTTTTAGCCTTTTACCGCAGCGACTTTTTGCATGCCCTGTTGCCGCTGGAGGAAACCAGCTGCTGGATCAGAAACGGCATTCTTGCGCTTGGCCTGGGCATTTCATCGGCTTATTTCCCTATCCGGCAGAGGGCGGGGAAGTGGGGGCTGGGCATCATTGCGTTGGCCTTTGCCGTGCTGGCGTTTTTTCCTCACAGACTGGGTAGCTTTATGAACGACTTTTGCATGGGGGCGTTGGGCATATGGGTGATAGGAGCGGCGGTACTCCCCATGCTGGCAAAGGAGGCGGAACATGAAGGCTGATTTTCTAAATTTTTCTCCGCCCGGACTAAATCTCAAGACGGAGCGCCAGTTCTTTATTACTGGAATGGTTTGCGCAACGCTGTATAGCTTTGGTTTCTGGGGCCGGTATTTCCATGCCCGCGGCAATCTCTATGGCTATGATGGGAATGTGCGGGTGCTTTTGCCGGAGGCTGTAATGCCGGATTTTTCCCTTTTGTTAGATCATGCCTTTGCTGGCTTTGCGGTTTTGGCGCTATGCATGCTGGGCTTTGTAGTTTACCACTATGCCTATCACCACCAGGGCAGCAAAAGCATTTATCTCATGCGCCGCCTGCCCAACCGGTGGGAGCGGCATAAGCGCTGCTGGACGCTGCCGGTATTGGCAGCATTATGCTGCCTGCTGCTGGCGGTGGTGCTGCTGCTTCTCTATTACATGATCTACCAAATTGCAACGCCGCAGGAGTGTTTGACGCCGCATCAATGGCAGAAATTATGGAGTGTAATACTATGATCGAAATAAAAAACGTATGCAAATCGTATCCGGGAAAGCGGGCTCTTGACGGGGTGAACGTAAAGCTGCCCCAGGGCGAGATCGTGGGCTTGTTTGGAGAAAATGGCGCAGGGAAAACCACGCTGATGAAATGCATCCTGGGTTTTGTGCCATACAGCGGGGCGATTACCCTGGAGGGAGAGCCCATTACCACCAGGAACATCGCCCGGATTTCCTTTGCAACCAGTGAGCATTCGTTTTTCCCCAACCTGTCGCCACAAGCCCACAGGGAGTTTTATGCCGCCCATTTCCCCCGCTTTTCCCAGAAGCGTTTCCAGGGCCTGATGCATTTTTTTGAGCTGCCTATGCATCGGCCGTTGCGGGGATTTTCTACCGGGCAGAAAAACCAGTTTGAGGTGATTATGGCCCTGTGCCAAGGGGCGGATTATATCCTGATGGATGAGCCCTTTGCGGGCAACGACGTATTCAATCGGGAAGACTTTTATAAGGTGCTGCTGGGCATTCTGGAGCCAAACGAAACCGTTTTGCTTTCCACACACCTGATTGAGGAAGTGTCCGGTTTTATCGGCAGAGCCATTCTCATCCGGCAGGGCAGGATCGTAGGGGACGTATCCATGCCGGAATTGGAGGAAGAGGGCTGTGATTTGATGCAGTATATCAAACAAACCTATCATTACCATGCAGACCGGGTAGGCAAAGCCCTCCAGGAACTCACCGGCAGGGAGGAATAACCATGGGAAAAGCATTTGCCCTGACAGTGGCGCTGCTGGTGTTGGCGGCAGCGGGTATGTGCCTGGCATATGGGGATGTATATCAGCCCCATGATCAGGTAGTGCTCACAGAAAACGTTCTGTATGGCGATAAAACCCAGGCGGAGGGGCTGACTGTGGCGTGCAGCAGCACGTATGACAACCGTTTGTTCTGGGATACCACCTATGTGGTTGGGGAAACCCCGGCTATGGATACGGCGTATACGTTTTATGCATCGGGGCATGATACCCAGGCCCCCCAACGTTTCGAAGGGGTATTGCTGGAGAGCTATGTGGAATATGGGTGGGATTTCGACTCCCAGCAGGAGCAGACAGGGTTGGCGAGAGCCTACAAAGAGCTGTATGAGGCCACTGCGCTTGGCGAAGAAAGCACAAGGGTGGTTTATTTAAAGGACTATATGGAGTATTATCCCATCGGCGCCACGTTGGACTTGCCCGGTACACAGCTGAGCTGGTCATCCTATTATTATGAAACGGACCTGGCTGACCCCGAACCGGGGACAGAACGTTATGTGATACAGGCGTTTCAGGAGTTTTTCCAAATCCCGGTGCTGGAAGAAGAACAGATAGAGATATCCGTTGCAAAGGCTGGAAACGGGGTCAGTTGGGGAAGCGGAAGCACCGAAAGCGACTCGTTTTATGTGATGACACAAAGCGTGTTGACAGAGGCGGCTTGTTACTTCACCTTTGGAAGCCATACGCAACAGGGCAATCTGGTGGATACCAGCCGCATTCCGGGCGGGTATGGCGTCTATTGCCTGCCGTATTTCGATGGAGCTACGCAAAATGGCCGGATCTGCGGCGCCAAGGCGGATGAACTCGCTATGGTATATCCTCTGGATCCCGCGGTGGAAACGTTATATCTGGGCGTGAATAAGGACCAGACCAAGCTTCTGCTGCATACCCGGGAAAACGGAAAGTATACCGTAACAGTCATTGAAATTGCTACCATGACTGCGCTGCAAAAGCTGGAGCTGATGGAGTGGCCCAAGGATGAATCTGGATTTTTTGTTTATGAGGGGGAAGATTATTTCGCTGCTGTCCTGTGCTGGGATCAGCTTGCCGTTGTTGCGTGCAATAAAGAGGGCGAGTATGATTTGCGGTTTGCGGTTCCGATAGGGAACGAAGAAGCGACAGACATCAACCTGGAGCCGGAAGCGGTGACGGAATATGATGGGCAAAAGCTGGTGGTGGTGAATTTTTTGCGGGATGAAAGGCGCAGGCTGGAAACCTGCGGGTTTTATCTGGCGGTTTATGATGCGGCGGGGCTCTCTTACTTTGGGGAATACAAGAGCAGCCTAAACGCGGAATATGGAAACGAGAGCTATTTTCGTCGTTGCCTCCCTGTAGTGAATACGCCGCTGCGCGTCCATTGGGGCGCATAAAGAAACGTAGGATCCATTCGGCCATATAGAAAGCCTGCTATATTTAGGAATAGGCCACGGGCAACGGCCGTTTTGCCGTTGCCCGTGACGATGCGCAGGGTTAAGTGGGCAGGGGTTCGCCTGAAAAATCATATACCTCACGGTATAAGAAATCCCGCATGATTTTGAATTCTTCCAGGGCGATGGGGGAGGGCCACGTCATAAAGCGAAGCGGCAGCATGGGTTGCCCTGCCCGCAGCGGCGGCTGCGCATAGGGATAATCGTTCAGGTGCAGTCCCAACCGTTGGTAAAAGCCGATGCGGCGCTGGGCCATAGGCGTACTGCCGGCGGGCTCTACCTCCAGCACCAGCGGCCGGTTATCCATTGCCAGATAAGAAGAAAGCGCCTGGCCTCCAGCGCCTTTACCGCGCAGCCGGCTATGAATGGCAAAGTGCTCAACATACCGCAAATGCTCCCATTCCCAAACGGCTAACAGCCCATTTACATTGCCGTCCTCTGCGCGCAATAGCCGCAACCGGTATGCAGGATGCTGCAACAGAGCCTGCTGGTCTGACAAAATGCGGCATTCCTGCGGGGGGAGGGCTGTGGTAAGTAAGTCATAGGCAGAATCAAAGGCCGCTTGATCAATTGGCGATTGGTATGAATAGATTTCCCACTGCATAATCCGTTCCTTTCCGTTTTGTGTGGCGGTGCATAGTTGTTTTAGGATATAATATTTCCTATAAAAATGCAACCGCAGGAAGGTTGCCTGCGTATTTACAAATGTATCAAGGCAGCAGGGGCAATATCACGCCTCGATGAAAGCTTGACACCCCAAAGGACAATGAGAAAATATAATAAGAGTCAAATCAATTGCTTTCCAATCAAGCCTTGATGGAATTCCTGAAATCATATGATTTTCAGGGCGTGTCTGTAACGGCTCTTGCCGGCAGCCCGATGCCGCGAGCCGGAAACAAAAGGAGGAGGGGAAAATATGAAACGGTTTTTTGGAGTAGCTTTGGCAGTGATACTGGCAATGAGCCTGCTTGCGGGTTGTGCAGCGTCTGCCAGCAAAAACAGCAGCGCTATGACGGTTGCGCAGTCTGCCCCGGAAGCGCCCGCTGCGTCTGCGGA
>JAEXFV010000141.1 GCA_023451115.1 Bacillota bacterium | reverse complement strand
TTGAACCAGAACCGGGAAAATGCTGTCATACCATCACATTCCAACCCAATCAATTTTGGAAACAGCAATACTTTTACTATATGCATATCATAGCAAAATAGGAGATTGCTGTCACGTTAGGATTTCTTAACACAATCCCCTAATTCCTTAGAATTTTGGGGTTATGCAAAGGTATTTTGCCGAAGTGTGCCAGGGTTCCTTTTTTTTCTCACAAAGATATCACCAAACGGTGACAAATACCCTTTGACCTGGACTGTGGATTGCTATAAAATCTGTAACATGAGCAATCAATCAGGACTTCGGGTGGGGCTGGATGTAGGCTCCACTACATTAAAATGCGTGGTATTAAACGAAGAGGGAAATTCCCTCTTCCAATCTTATGCGCGCCATGGCGCGCAGATTACGGCTCAAGTGATGGCGCTGCTGCCAAAAATAAAAGAAATTTTAAACGGCCGGCCGGCTTATCTTTGCGTTTCCGGTTCTGCGGGTATGGGCGTAGCCCAGGCTTGTGGGCTGCCCTTCCTGCAAGAGGTGTATGCTACCCGTATTGCGCTCAAGCGGCAGCTGCCGGATACCGATGTGGCCATTGAACTGGGCGGGGAAGATGCGAAAATCCTTTTTTTGACCAATGGGCTGGAAGTACGCATGAATGGCTCCTGCGCAGGCGGCACCGGCGCTTTTATCGACCAGATGGCTACTTTGCTTGCCCTGACACCCCAGGAACTCAACGAGGCGGCGAAGGCCGCCAAAGAGCAATATGTCATTGCTTCCCGCTGCGGGGTGTTTGCAAAATCCGATATTCAGCCGCTGCTCAATCAGGGGGCGCAAAAAAGCGACATTGCGAAAAGCATTTTTAGTGCAGTGGTGGAGCAAACCATCGGCGGCCTGGCACAGGGCAGGCCCATACAGGGGAAGGTTGCCTATTTGGGCGGACCGTTGCACTTTTTTTCAGAGCTGCGCCAAAGCTTTGATCAGGCTCTGGGCCTTGTGGGTTGCTGCCCGGAAAACGCTCTGTATTATGTTGCTTTGGGCGCTGCCTATGGGGCGGATGCCGTTTGCAATTTGGAAGACGCCATGGAGCGGCTGGCGGCATTCCAAAAGCGCAAGCAGTATCATTCCATTGCCCCGCTGTTTCGCACCGCCGAGGACTATGGAGCGTTTTTGCAACGCCACCAGGGCCACGGGGTAAAAAAGGGAAATATTGAAGACTACCGGGGCGCTGCCTGGGTAGGCGTGGATGCAGGTTCCACCACGGTAAAAGTGGCGGTAATCGGGGAAGATGGGGAGTTGATTTACCAGAGTTATCAGCCGAACAGCGGCAACCCTGTGCCCATCATCAAGGAATGCCTGCAAAGTTTATATGAGAAATATCCCAACCTGCAGCTGCAGGGTGGTGCATCCACAGGCTATGGGGAAGATCTGGTGAAAAGTGCGTTTGCATTCTCCCACAGCGTGGTGGAAACCGTGGCCCACTGGATAGCGGCACGCCGCTTTTTGCCGGAGGTAGAGTTCATTATTGACATTGGCGGGCAGGATATGAAATGCCTTCAGGTGAAAAATGGGGCCATTGACAACATTTTTTTAAATGAGGCCTGCTCCTCCGGCTGTGGCTCGTTTTTGCAGGCTTTTGCCAGCGCCCTGGGATATTCCATACAGGATTTCGCACAGTTGGGGCTGTTCGCCCAGGCGCCGGTGGACCTGGGCTCCCGCTGCACTGTGTTTATGAATTCCGCTGTGAAACAGGCCCAAAAGGACGGAGCTTCCATCGAAAATATTTCGGCAGGGTTATCCATCAGCGTAGTAAAAAACGCGCTATATAAGGTGATCCGGGTAGCAAATAAAGAAGAATTGGGCAGGCGCATCGTGGTACAGGGCGGTACATTCCTCAACGATGCGGTGCTGCGCGCCTTTGAGCAGGAATTGGATGTTCAGGTGGTGCGCCCGGACATCGCAGGGTTGATGGGCGCATATGGCGCAGCGCTTTTTGCAATGGAGCAGGGCGCAAAAGGGCTGCTCTGCTTGGAAGAACTCAAGCGTTTTACCCACACCGTTCAGGATGCCCGGTGCGGGCTGTGCAGCAATAACTGCCGCCTTACCGTCAACAAATTTTCAGGCGGACGCACCTTCTTAAGCGGCAACCGCTGCGAACGGCCTGTAACGCGCAAAAGCCAACAGGAAGCCCTGGATTTGTATGAATTTAAGCTGGCCCAACTGCGTTCTTACCATGGCCAGCCTGGCCCCAGGGGGAAAATTGGCCTGCCGATGGGATTGAATTTGTATGAGTTGCTGCCGTTTTGGCATGCGTTCTTTACCAAGCTTGGGTTTGATGTGGTGGTATCCCCCCCTTCCAGCCATGGTATGTACCTGAAGGGGTCTGCGTCCCTGCCATCGGATACGGTCTGCTTCCCGGCAAAGTTATTGCATGGGCATGTGCAAGCCCTATTGGATCAGGGCGTGGATACTATATTCTACCCCTGCCTTACCTATAATCTGGATGAGGGATTAGGGGACCGGCATTTTAATTGTCCAGTGGTGGCCTATTATCCTGAGGTGATTGGAGCAAATATGCCTGGGATAGAGAACGTCAGGTATTTGGATTGGTACCTGGGCATTCACAAACGCAGGGAATTTCCTAAGAAGGCCTTTGCGCTGCTTCGGCAGCATTGGAAGGACGTGGATTGGTTTTCTGTGCTGCAGGCCAGCGATGCGGCCTATGCAGCCTACTATGCTTACATGAACAAAACCCGGCAAGAGGGTATGGCCATGATTCGCCGCGCCCGGGAGCGGAAACTGCCTATTATTGTGTTGGCAGGGCGGCCTTACCATGTGGATCCGGAGATCAACCACAGCATTCACCGGTTAATCACGGCACTGGGAGCGGCGGTGATTACAGAAGACGCTTTGGGGCTGTATATGACAAAAAGGCCCACCCAGGTGCTCAACCAGTGGACCTATCATGCCCGGCTGTACGCTGCAGCCAACTATGTGGCCGGCCAGCCGGATATGCAGTTGGTGCAGCTGGTGTCCTTCGGCTGCGGGTTGGACGCCATTACTTCTGACGAGGTACGGCGCATCCTGGAAAGCCAGGGCAAGCTGTATACCCAGCTGAAAATTGATGAAATTGCAAACCTGGGCGCGGCTAAAATCCGTTTGCGCAGCCTGTTGGCCGCGGTTGGGGCGCCTGCCGCTGCGGGAGCGCCGTTGGAGGAACAATGATGGAAACAGGAAAACGGGATTCCCAGGGGCGCATTTTGTTTACAAAAAAAATGCGGAAAACCCATACCATTTTGTTGCCCAATATGCTGCCTATTCACTTTGCCCTGTTGCGGGATATCTTTTGCCAGGCGGGATACCGGGCGGAGCTGTTGACTAATACAGGGCACCAGGTGGTGGAAGAGGGGCTCAAATATGTTCATAACGATACCTGCTACCCTGCGCTGTTGGTGATAGGGCAGATTATCGACGCATTAAACAGCGGAAAATATGATTTAGAGCATATTGCAGTGGCCATTACACAAACAGGCGGCGGATGCCGGGCTTCAAACTATATCCATTTGCTGCGCAAAGCCTTGATAAAGGCGGGATATGAAACTATTCCGGTGGTTTCGTTAAATCTGGCGGGCATGGAGCGCAATACCGGCCTGCCCATTACCATCTCCATTTTGAAGAAGGCGCTTTGCGCCGTGGTATACGGGGATATGCTGATGCTGCTGCGCAACCAGGTGAAACCCTATGAAATCCACCCCGGGGAGGCGGAAACGCTTACCCAGCGGTGGATACAGGAATTGAGCGGGCAGCTCCAGCATAGTCTGGGCATGCGTACCAGCGCTGTGCGGAAAAATCTCCGGGCGATTGTTGCGGATTTTGCGGCTATCCGGCTGGATCACAGCCGTAACAAGATCAAGGTAGGCATCGTAGGGGAGATTTATGTGAAATACTCCAGCCTGGCTAACAACGGCCTGGAGGAATTTTTGCAGCAGCAGGGCTGTGAGGTCTCTGTGCCGGGGCTGATGGGTTTTCTGTTATACTGCATCAGCAATATTGTGGAAGACGCCAGGCTATATGGCGGCGGAGGGGCCAAGGCCTTTGCCGCCCGCATGGGGCTCAATTACTTAATCGGCCAGGAAAACCTTATCCGCAGCGCCTTAAAAGGGTATCCCCAATTCGTTGCTCCCGGCGGGTTTGCACATATGGTTTCCCTTACCCAGGGCGTGATCAGCCGCGGCGCCAAAATGGGGGAAGGCTGGCTGCTGCCTGCGGAAATGATGGAGTTGATTGAGCAGGGGTATGAAAACATCGTGTGTACCCAGCCTTTTGGCTGCCTGCCCAATCATATTTGCGGCAAGGGGGTATTGAGCCGCATTAAAAAGCTGTGCCCTGGCGCCAATATTGTGGCCATCGATTATGACCCCAGCGCCACCAAGGTGAATCAGGAAAACCGGGTAAAGCTGATGCTGGCAGTGGCAAAGGAAAATATGGAACAAAAGCGCACGGAGGATGCGGCAAAGGATGTCCAGCAGACGCTTCAGGAGCCCGGGGAGATTGCTCGAAAGAGAAAAAAGGGGCAGGACATGCAAATCCCTATGGGAGGATAGCCCTAACGCCTGCCAAAGAAATACCGGTTGCCCAGATGATCTGCCCAACGTTCCACCCAAAAGGCGGAATAGGGCAGATTTTTTGCTGCCCGTAGCCGCTTGCAATAAGGAAAATTGCACCAAACCAGAGAGGGGATTCCGATCAACGGAAGATAAAGAGGCCCTAACAGCAGGGACTGAACGGCGTGGCCATATTCATGGGCAATCATAGCCTCAGCCTGGTTTTCCGGCAGGGATGCGGAAACAAAGACAAAAGCGCCCAAAGAAACCCCGCCTGCTTTGGGCCAGCGCAGCAAAAGGCTGCCGCCATGCCATCCTTCACGGATTACCGGGCAACAAAGGGCAAGGCATAGTCCCAGCAGGGTTTGTAATATTCCCCAGGTGCACTGGAGAACAAAAAAACATATCTGTTTTATTTTACCCTTCATAGGGGAATGGGGTTGCAATGCTTGCATGTTATTCATCCATGGCTTTGTGGGATAAAGCGGCCTTATTCCCGCGACGCTTTTCAAAGTAACTTTCTCCAAGGGCGCACAGCGGCACCAGGTATAGATAGGCGCAGTAAGGCACAGCCGCGGAAGTAACGCCTAAAATAGCCAAAGGAACCGCGCAAGCAACGCTCCAGGGGATCAAGCCTGCAATGGTGACAGCTGAGTTGGAAATATCCAGCGCCAAATCCTGGTTGCTCTTTCCCTGGCTACGGTAGATGGGGGCATAGAGCTGTTGCACCAGGATAACCGCCAGCGTTTGGTTGCAGGCTGCCATATTTGCAAAAACCGAGCTCAGGCATAAAGAGGGGAAACGCCCCAGGCGCAGGGTAATCCGCTCCAGTAGCCGTTCCACTCGACGCAGCATATCCGTGCCTTCAAAAATTCCCGAATAAGTGGAGGAAACCAGTATTAACAGGCTTACGCTGATCATGGAAACAAAACCACCCCCGGATAGGATGGCGGGCAACTTTCCCGGCCCTTCCATCGTAAATCCCCAAATGGCGGTTTTTAAAATCGCTAAGGGGGACATCCCCTGGAGGATCCAGGCTAACACCGCGCTGAGCAGGATGCTGGACAACATCGCATAAGAAACTTTCACTTTACATAAAGAAAGCAGCGGTACGATACAGGCGGGGATCAGCAGCGTCCAGTGTAAAGAAAAGCTTGTTGCCAGCTCGTCCATGACGTCTGATTGCATGGTGGGAAGGGGATGGGCAAGGGAAAAAAGCCCGAATAAAGCCGCGGTTAAAGCGAGAGGCAGTAGGGATTGTTTCAGCATTTTTTTTACATTGCTGTAGATACTGGTATCCGTTAGGGCAGCAACCAGGTTGGCGCAAGAGGAAGTAGGTGCGGACCGGTCGCCAAAATAAGCGCCGGAAATGATCGCGCCTGCGGTTAAGGGCAGGCTGACGCCGCCGCTTTTTGCCAGCACGATCAACACCACGCCGATGGTGCCCACCGTGCCGAAGCTGGTGCCCAGCAGGTAGGAAATCAACGTGGTAATCAAAAAGCAAAACAGCAGGAAAAATTGGGGGTTAATCAGCTGAACGCTATAATATACCAGGAAGGGGATGACGCCCGAAGCGCGCCACAAAGCTGTCATCAAGCCGATAAACAGGAAAATCCGCAACACCACCAGTGAGCGCTTTATACCGGAGAATGCCATTTTGAGTACCGCGTTGAAAGAAAATCCCCGGTGCAGTGCAATGCAACCAAAGCATACCATACCCAACAACACCGGGTATATCACTGGAAGCCCGGCGGCTACGCCCGCAATCAACGCAAAGAGAAAAACGCCAAATCCAATCGCCAAATCCATGTATTACGAAGTCCTTTCCAACGGGAGGCCTTTTGATGAAAGCTTTCCCACAAGCACAGCCCGCCCATTGGGTATTTAAAATGGGGAAGAGAGCGGCAAAGCTTACGTTTTGGCCACATTAATTGTAACGGATTGCAAAAGAAAAGTCATCGCATTACGCGGATAAATTTTGCCATATACCATCTTTACTATTCAATGGCGGAGGCCTTATGCTATAATAAACAGAATATTGCTTGATACGTCATGATTGCGAAGGAGGCGAGGAAACGTGCAGCCGGCATTTCGTATCCGGATACGGCCTATTCAGGTGCTGCCAATGGGATTTCTCGGAGTAATCCTGCTGGGGGCGCTGCTGCTGACGCTGCCTGCAGCCGCGGCGCCGGGGAAGGGGCCGCTGCCGTTTTTGGACGCATTATTCACCGCTACTTCTGCAACCTGCGTTACCGGATTGATTGTGGCTGATACAGGCACGGATTTTTCCTTGCTGGGTCAGGTTATCATTATTCTGCTGATTCAAA
>JAEXFV010000127.1 GCA_023451115.1 Bacillota bacterium | reverse complement strand
GCCCTCCGCTGTGCCAGCGGCTGTTGACTTTTGCATTAAGCATGGTGCTTTTAAACTTAGCTTTAATGGCTTTTGGCGGAGAATACCGCACCGTTCCTAACTTGCTAATCACAGGAAATATTAATTTCTTAGGCATTTCCCTGAGCGTTACCAAACTTGTGCCGTTCGTTACCTGCCTTATTCTGGCTTTTGGACTGTATTTCTTCATTAATAAAACCCGTACTGGGAAAGCCATTCAGGCGACTTCCATGAGCAAACAAGCGGCGTCTCTCGTGGGCATTGACTCTGAAAAATCCTTTGCGCTCGCCTTTGCTATCTCCGCTGCCATTACGGGCGCTGCGGGCTGCATCCTCACATATTACTATTATGTATTCCCTGGGGTAGGGGCTACGTTCCAGCTCTTTGGATTTATTGCCGTAGCAATGGGCGGCTTTGGAAGCATATTAGGCGCCTTGCTAGGCGGCATCCTCATGGGATTGATTGACACTGGCACCGGCGTGCTGTTTAGTACCGCGTTTAAATATCTGGCGGTATGTATCGCTTATGTGCTCATTGTATCCTTCCGTCCCAAGGGCCTGTTCGGGAGGTAAGCCATGAAGAAATTCTTTGCACATGTTCAGTTAAGTAAAAAGCAAAAAATCGGTTATGGCGCAGGCATCCTGCTGGCGGCGGTTCTGCCTCTGATTATTCAGGGCACTTTCAACCAGCATGTAATGTGCATGATTCTGATTTGGTCCATCGTAGGTATGGGCTGGAACTTTATCGGTGGTTATGCAGGCCAAGTTTCCATTGGGCACGCTGTGTTCTATGGTATTGGTGCGTACACTTCTGCATTGATGTTCCTATGGTGGAATGTGACGCCATGGATTGGCATGTGGGTAGGCATGGTCATTTCTGTGTTGGTGGCGTTTTGTATTGGAGGGCCGCTTCTGCGATTAAAAGGCCATTATTTCGCGGTGGCAACCATGGCCGTTGCAGAATGCTGCCGAGTCATTTTCATCAACTGGAAAGAGATCGGCGGCGCTACCGGCGTTGACTTTTTAAACAAAAAAGTCAGTATGTGGTATTCGATGCAGTTTTCAGATAAGGTTCATTATTACTACATCTTTTTGGCGTTTGCAGTTATTGTGCTGGGCATTGTAATCTTTTTTGACAAATCCAAGTTTGGATATTATCTGCGCACCATCAAGGGGAATGAGAGTGCTGCGGAATCGGTTGGGATAGACACATCCCGTTATAAGCTGATCGCTTATATGCTTAGCGCCGCTATCGTCAGCTTAGGCGGTAGCCTGTATGCGCAGTATATGGTGTACATCGATCCCACCATGCTCATGGTGTTAAAAATTTCCCTGATGATTTGTCTGGTTACGGTAATGGGCGGTATCGGTACGGTGATTGGCCCCATCATCGGCGCTATTGTATTAACCTTTATTTCAGAATATACGCGTATGCTGATGGGCGGCACGGGAACGGGCCTTGATCAAATTATTTATGGCGTACTTGTTATCATCGTAGTGCTCTATATCCCCAACGGCATCATCTCTCTGTTTAAGAAAAAGCTTGGCAAACAGCTGAAAAAGGGGAAGGGGGAAGCGGCATGAAGTATTTATTGGAAGTTAACCATGCCACAAAACAGTTTGGCGGCCTGATGGCCAATGAAGACATCACGTTCAACGTCTGTCCAGGAGAAATTGTAGGCGTTGTCGGTCCCAATGGCGCAGGAAAGACCACTCTGTTTAACTCCATCAGCGGTGCGCATACCCTTACATCTGGCAACATTATTTTTGATGGCAAGGATATTACCAAGTTAAAGGCAAACAAAATTTGCAAGCTGGGCATTGGACGCACG
The DNA here is from genome assembly GCA_023451115.1 of Bacillota bacterium. Taxonomy (GTDB): domain Bacteria; phylum Bacillota; class Clostridia; order Christensenellales; family CAG-138; genus JAEXFV01. The sequence continues at coordinate 2,596 of JAEXFV010000127.1, read as the reverse complement.
TTTCAGATTCCCCAATCCTTGGATGACATGACAGTGCTGGAAAATGTATTGGTAGGGGCGCTGTGCCGCCATAGCGATATGGATGCAGCCCGGGAAAAGGCAAAAAAAGTAGTAGATTTATGTGGCCTTAGCTCGTTTCAGGAAGATTTGGTAGGCAGCATGAATGTGATCCAGAAAAAACGAGTGGAGATCGGCCGCGCGCTTGCCACCGAGCCTAAATTGCTACTTCTGGATGAAACCATGGCTGGCCTTACCAATGCCGAGCGAAAAGAGGCAGTTGAGTTGATCCGCACGATCAATGCCACTGGCATTGCAGTGCTCACCATTGAACATGTAATGGATGTAGTAATGACAGTATCCAATCGTGTTGTGGTAATCAACTCCGGAAAATTATTGGTAGAAGGCACTCCGGAAGAGGTTACCAACAATCCCCAGGTAATTGAAGCATATTTGGGAGGTGCGGCGCATGCTTGAAGTCAAACATTTAAAAGCAGGATACAGCGGCGTGCCCGTAGTGCATGACGTATCCTTTAAAGTGGCGGAAGGTAGCATTGTGGGCCTAATCGGCTCGAATGGTTCCGGCAAGAGCACTACGCTCAAAGCGATTACAGGACTGATTAAACCATTGGGCGGAGAGATTACCTTTGAAGGGAAAAACTTGGCGAACATGCCTGCACACAAACTAACGGAGCTGGGCATCTCTATGGTACCGGAAGGACGCCATTTGTTTGGCAAGATGTCTGTGCAGGACAATCTGATCATGGGCGCATATTTAATTAAGGATAAAGCCAAGCAAAAGGAAATGCTGGATAAGATTTACACAATCTTCCCCCGGGTACAGGAACGCCTGAAACAGACCGCGGAAACATTATCGGGTGGAGAGCAGCAGATGGTAGCGATTGCAAGGGGCCTGATGAGCGATCCGCGCTTGCTGATCTTGGATGAACCTTCTTTGGGATTGGCCCCTAAGTTAGTAGGAGAAGTGTTTGAGTTCGTGCGGGAGATTAAGGCGCTGGGGCTTACCATCGTATTGGTAGAGCAAAACGTAAATGAAACACTGGCCTTGGCAGACTATATTTATGTAGTGCAAAACGGCGAAACCGTGATTGAAGGTGCTGCAGAAGAAATGAAGCAGAACGAAGAGATCAAAAAGGCGTATTTGGGCTTGTAATGGCTGGAAATGGAGAGGTTTGGATATGACTTGGATCAACGAAAAAGCAGCCCGTTTAAAGCAAGGGGCTATTCGACAAATGTTTGATAGAGCCAAAGCTATGGGCGATGTCATCAGCTTAGGCATTGGTGAACCAGATATGGATACGCCCGCGCCTATTTGTGAAGTAGGTGCACAAGCTTTATTACATGGCGCTACCCACTATACAGCAAATGCCGGAGATCTTGCGCTGCGCGAAGCGGTTTCCAAAGCTGGCTTCTTTGTGCCGGGCGGCTATGATCCGAAAACCGAAATCCTGATTACCACTGGTGGAATGGGCGCGCTATCCCTATGCTTGCTGGTCGCCCTTTCTCCAGGGGATGAAGTACTTATCCAGGATCCGCAATGGCTCAACTATGTGACATTGGTCAAATACGCGGATGGGGTAGCGGTACGGGTGCCGGTATATGCCGAAGATGGCTTCGCTATGACGCCAGAGGGATTGGAGGCTTGTATAACCTCTCGTACCCGGGTGCTGATGATCAATTCGCCCAACAACCCCACTGGTGCCGTGCTTTCTAAAAAAGCACTGGAAGGAATCGCGAAAGTGGCTATCCGGCATGATTTGCTTGTGATTTCTGACGAGGTGTACAATACCCTTGTGTATAATGGATCGCCTCGCCTTTCCATTGCTGAATTGCCTGGTATGCGGGAGCGCACCATTGTAATCAACAGCTTTTCCAAAGCTTTCGCTATGACGGGCTGGCGCATCGGCTTTGCCATGGGACCAAAGGATATCATCCAGCGTATGATGTTTTTGCAGGCAACCACTACCACTTGCCCCAACGCAGCGGCGCAGGCAGCCGCAGCGTATGCCCTCACCCGGCAAGATTTGGTGGAAGATATGGTTCAGGTCTATGCCCGCAGGCGGGAGCTCATTTGCAATGAGCTTGGGAAAATTCCTGGCATGGAAGTTGGCATGCCAGGAGGCGCTTTCTACGTATTTCCCAGTATCCAGGGAATCGGTATGGATCCAAAGGAATTTTGTGATCGGTTATTGGAGGAAGAACGGGTGGTTTGTATTCCTGGCACAGCATTTGGAGAATGCGGCCAGGGATTTATTCGAATTAGTTATGCCAATTCGGAAGAAAATATTCTGGAGGCTGTCAAGCGCATGGCGCGCTTTGTCAGCCGAATTCGTGGATAGAATTTCTCCTTTTATCAAATGCGCCTCTGTAACCCAGGGGCGCATTTGCCTTGAAAAATGTTTTAAGCCAGGTAGGCTGTAAAAACTAATTTTCCAAATGGAATGTTTAGGCTGTTGTAGTGTAACAAAATGAAGAGAGGAAGGGGACATGAAGGATAGCCGAAGAGCCTGGCGGATCGCTTGCTGCTATGGCGTGATTTTTTTGGGTTGGGCATCTACGTTTTTATATACGCCCACAC
>JAEXFV010000111.1 GCA_023451115.1 Bacillota bacterium | reverse complement strand
GTTGTGGGCAGTGTTGAAGGATTGGAAAAAAATGCGCTATCTCATTCCGGCCGCAGTGCTGCTGTTGGTGGACTGGGCGGTGTTTATCGTGGCAGTGCAAACAGGCCGGGTGCTGGACACCAGCGTTGGGTATTATATGACGCCGTTGGTTACCTTTTTGTTAAGCTTGCTGCTGTTCAAGGAGAAGTGCAGGCCCCTGCAATTTGTGGCCATTGGCCTGGCGGTAGCAGGGGTGGTTATCAGCGCCTTTCAGTACGGCAGGTTTTCCCTTATCTCCCTGGTGCTGGCGGTGGACTTTGCTGTTTATGGAGCGGTAAAACGCTATGCCCAGGTGGAATCGGTAGTGAGCATTGCAGCGGAAACCCTGCTGATGTCTCCCCTTGCGCTGTTGTTCATCCTGTTTTTCCGCATGGGGGATAACGGCATGGCAGCGGTAGGCTGGACGGAGCAGCTGCTGATCATGGGTTCCGGCGCGGTAACCGCTATGCCTATGATCTTGTATTCCAGGGGAGTCATTCGCCTGCCTATGCTAATGATGGGTTTTATGCAGTACCTGAACCCTTCTTTAAGCCTGATTTGCGGCTTAATAATGGGGGAGACGCTTAGCCCGGACCGCTTGGTGAGCTTCCTGTTTATCTGGGCTGCGTTGGGAATATTCTCCTACTGCGTGGTGCGCCAGGAGAAAGACGCTGCCAGGAATGTGCAAACCAGATAGAGAATTTAAGACAAAGCACCCTGCAGAACAATTGCTCCCGGGAACATGCAGGGTGCTTTTTGCAGGCCAAAAACGCCCGCTTGTGAGAGCAAGAATAGTCGAGAAATGCGCTTTGGGAAACGCTATACTGGATATCGAGGTGAGGGAAATGCAGGAACGGATGGAGGCAGTGCAGCGGATGCAGGACTACATTGAAGCGCATCTGTCACAGCCCATTACCCTTGCACAGTTAGCCCAGGCAGCGCTGTTTTCGCCCTGGTATTGTGCGAGAGTGTTCAAGGAGTTTACCGGGCTTGCCCCAGGGGACTACATCCGCCGCCGCAAGCTGTCCCAATCGGCCCTCAGGTTGCGGGATGAGGGAGTGCGTATCATCGACATAGCGTATGATATGGGCTTTGGCAGTGTGGATGGATACCAGCGGGCGTTTTTCCGGGAATTTGGCTGCAACCCAAAAGAGTATGCCTGCCATCCCATTCCCCTATATTTGTTCACCCCATACGGCGTAAAATACAAAACAGGAATAAGGGAGGTTTACCCAATGGAACAGGTGCATAGCGTATTTCTTCAAGTCATAGAAAAGCCCCGCCGCAAGGTGCTGATCAAGCGCGGGATCAAAGCGACGGAATACTGGGGCTACTGCCAGGAGGTGGGCTGCGATGTGTGGGGGTTGCTGTTGAGCATTTCCTCCATCAGCGGCGAGCCGGTTTGCCTTTGGCTGCCAGAGGCTTATCGCAAACCTGGCACCTCGGAATATGTCCAGGGGGTAGAGGTGGCTTTGGATTATGATGGGGAAATTCCCCAGGGGTTTGACAGCATTGAACTGCCCGAGGCAAAGTATCTGATGTTTCAAGGTGAGCCTTTTGAAGAGGCGGATTATTGCAAAGCCATCCAGGCGGTACAGGCGGCAATGGAGAAATACGACCCCTCGGCTATTGGCTACCGGTATGACGATACCAGCCCCCGCATTCAGCTGGAACCCATAGGCGCAAGGGGGTATATTGAGCTGCGGGCTATCCGGTAAACCTGCGCTTTGGAACGAATGCACGACCTAGTCTAGGCCGTGCATTTGTTGGTTGCCGCCTCTGTTATAGCCATGTTTCGGGGCAGTCCATAGCAGTTTGCAAGTTTTCTAAAAACACCTTTAGGTGATACCCGTCGGTGGTGGCATGGTGCACCGTAATGGAAAGCGGCATTCGTACCTTTTCATTTTGTTCTACAAACTGGCCCGCTTCGAAACTGGGAACAAAATAATTGGTTATCCCATGGTTATGCAGGGAAAAACTCTGAAAAGAAAACCAGGGAATGCAGGATATCACATAAGCATTTGGCGGCGGCACTCCTTTTGAGGATACGATGCCGTGGCTGTTTCCATGGGTAGCGGTATCTTGTAAATAACGGTTATAAAAAACAGGGAAATCGGCATGATATTCGGTCCACAAAAGTGAAGTGGTTTGATCATCTTGGTGAAATTGAGGGTATGCGGGGGTAAGGACATCCCAATACCCTAAGGTGCCATTTTGTATGGCAATACGCAATGTCTGTTGCTTACAGATCGCGCTTGTGACCAAGTAGAGATAGGTGGGGAAAAATTTATAGCCCTTTGCTTTCACCGCTTTGCGCAGGATGGTAACATCCATAGACACGGTTATGGTATAGGTGGTTGGAGCGATTTCGGTATAGTAGTGAAATTGCTGTGCCATAGGCCAATTCTTTGTGTCGATTGGGGTAAAAATAGATTTTGTTTGCTTCACTTGCTTAGCCCTCTGCTTGGAGTCCATAAAGTAGTTGATGGAATTGTCTGGTAACCATTTCGGGGGGAAAGTGCAGCGCTGCCCCTGCCATACTCAGGCCATCTAAAAAGATTACCAAATGTTCCGCCTCAGTTTGGGCGTCAACTGCTCGGAATTCCCTCCGACTTTGCCCATATACAATCAGACGCCGCATCATATCCACCGCATCCTGATAGCGTTTTGTAAGAAAAGGACGTTTCTCTTGTGCAGTCCGTTCGAATTCATAGATGGCAAGAGACAGCCTCCCATCCCCTGCCAAAACATGAAGACGGTTTTGCTCTAAAAAATAGGCCAGCATTGCGACTGCAGAAACGCCTTGCTCAATGGCGCGGTCCATTCTTGCTTGCCAATCCTCCTGATCACGGCCTAATAAAGCCAGAAACACATCTTCCAGGCAGGAAAAGTGGCGATATAAGCCTCCGCGGCTTAACCCTGTGGCCTCACACAGGTCAGTCATCGTAACGGACGCATATCCTTTTTGCGAAAATAGGACTTTTGCTGCATCCAATATTTGTGCTTTGGTACGGTTCCCCTTTGTGG
>JAEXFV010000049.1 GCA_023451115.1 Bacillota bacterium | reverse complement strand
CAATGGATACAAGCAATGCAGAAGCATGATTTTGAAAAAACAGAGGAGCTGCAGTGCAAGATGAATGAGCTTGTAACCATGTATGATATTCCTCGACATTTTATTGTAGTGCTGAAAAAGGCGCTTGCGTTACGGGGGATTCCCATCAATGAAATTTGCTCTTTTCCTGCGCCGGCTACCGATGAGGGTCAAGACCACAGAATAGCGGAAATATTGCAGGCGGCAGGCCTGCTGTAGTGTGCAGGTTGGTCCACTATTCAAATCAAAAGGAGGAATATGCTATGAAAAAAATAATTAATGCGCCCCAGAAGTTTGTGGATGAATGTATAGAGGGCATTTTGCTTGCTTATGGCGACCGGTTACGGGCTCTGGGGGAGGATCAGCGGGTACTTATAAAGAACACGCCTACCCCTAAAGGAAAAGTGGGGATTGTCACAGCAGGTGGGAGTGGGCATCTCCCGGTATTTTTAGGATATGTTGGGGACGGCATGCTGGATGGCTGTGCCGTGGGAAACGTATTTGCATCCCCGTCTGCAGAAAAAATGCTGAATATGATCCGGGCTGTGGACAGTGGCAGCGGTGTGCTCTGCCTTTATGGAAACTATGGGGGCGATTTGATGAATTTTGCTTTGGCTCGGGAAAACGCAGATTTTGAGGATATTCAAACCCAGGAAGTACTGGTGTGCGATGATGTTGCCTCGCGTCCCTTCTCAGAGCGGGAAAAGCGGCGTGGGGTGGCAGGCATGGTATATGCCTTTAAAATCGCAGGCGCTGCGGCAGATGAGATGTTGCCTTTGCAAGAGGTAGCGGACGCTGCCAGGGAAGCCCTGGAGAATATCCGCACCATGGGAGTTGCGCTGACCCCTTGCATTGTGCCGGAAGCGCAACGGGCAACCTTTGCCATTGCCGAGGATGAAATTGAAATTGGCATGGGTATTCATGGAGAGCCGGGCATCCAGGTAAAGAAGATGATCACGGCGGATGAAATCGCCCAAACCGTTCTAGATCGGTTGCTGGAAGACATGCCGCTTAAACAAGGCGATGAGGTTTCAGTGATGGTAAATGGGCTGGGTGCTACGCCGATGGAGGAACTCTTGATTGTATACCGAAAGGTAGCGCAAATATTGTCTCAGCTGGAAGTTTCGGTAATAATGCCCCATATTGGAGAGTTTGCCACGTCCATGGAGATGGCAGGCTGCTCCATCACCCTGTTCCGCCTGAATGAAAGGTTAAAAAAATATTTGCGCGCGCCGGCTTGTACTCCCTTCTATACCAACGCGAATAAATAGAACAAACAAATAATAGAGGTGCTGGAATGAACAAGACGCAATTGTTGGAAGGCTTATTTGCCATTCAAAACATCATGGTTGAAAACAAGGAGTTTTTGATTGGCCTGGATGCCAAATATGGGGATGGAGACCTAGGCATTTCCATGGAAAACGGATTCCGAGCCGTATGCGATTATGCTGCAAATACGCCGCAGGCGGATTTGGGAGAGATCCTCAGAGGGTGCTCTAGCGCCTTTAATACAGCCGCGCCATCCACCTTGGGCACGTTGTTTTCTTTCTGGTTTATGGGAATGGCAAAAACGTTAAAAGGACAGGAAGAAGCTACATTCCCTGAAGTATGCCAAGGGATACTGGATGGCATCTGCCTGATGATGCAGCGTGGAAAATCCGCGCCGGGGGAAAAAACCATTCTGGATGCTATACTTCCGGCCGCCACCGCCTTAAAAGAAAATTGCGATAAAGCTCCGACCCAAGCCTTTCAAGCAGCATATGTTGCCGCAAAGCAAGGGTTGGAGGAAACCCGCAATATGGTAGGCAAACATGGCCGCATTGCGTATTATGGGGAAAAGACACTGGGAGATACCGATGCGGGAGCTACGGCAGGTATGCTGATCTTCCAAGCTTTATGGCAGCGGTACGGTGTGCAATAGTGGGGGCAGGCAGTGCAGTAGTCATTCTATCTTTAACCAAACCGATACGACATATATCATGTTACTAGCATTTATATAGAAAAGGGGCGTCTTCATTATGCGCAATAAGCACAGGTTCATTTTGAATGCGGGGGATTCATCTATTGGAACACGTATCTCCAGCCGCTGGCCTCTGATCACAGAAATTGTTGGGTGTACAGGATGCTACGATTATGTGGAACTTCTGGTGGAATATGCCCCTTTTCAGGCGGAAGATTTTGAAAATGTAGCCAGGGCTTGTGAACTGCATGGTATGGGCTCGATTGTAAAAGTGGATTTTCAAAATTTTGCTTGGACGGCCCAGAAAGCTTTGGCTGCAGGGATACAAGGCGTATTGTTTACGGACTGTAAAACGCCTGCGGAAGTGGCTGAATGCATCCGGGTAACTATGCCGGATACGCCGGAGGACGGGGGGCGATTTGGTTTCCCGAATTATCGATGGATCGGATATCAACCCCATCGGCCACAGCTGGAACAGGCCCAGGCAGTGCGGGATTGCGTGCGCATCTTTATGATTGAAAAGCTGGAGGCAGTGCAAAACATTGAAGGAATTTGCCAAGTGCCCGGCGTAGATATGATTCAATTCGGCCCATCGGATTTTTCCATGAGTAGAGGCG
>JAEXFV010000194.1 GCA_023451115.1 Bacillota bacterium | reverse complement strand
TGTTTACGATTGAAGCGGGGAGGGGTACGTTCCGGTGAAGATAGTGAAAAAACACAGGTTTATGAATTGGAAGAAAGTTGGGAAAACCGTTCTGGTTGGGCTAAGCTGCCTGGTAATTGGCGTTTTTTTGATAGAGGGGGTCTTTTCCGTGGCGAATAAAGCGGTAGCCGCCTTTTCTGCCAACAACAGCGTGGTTGACTGGGGGCTGGGCTTTGGCCGGGAGGGGGAGCAGCCTACCGGCATGGATACGCCGGAGAATTTGAAACAATGGAATACCTATTATATTGGAAACAAGGATGAAAAGGTTATTTATCTGACGTTTGACTGTGGATATGAAAATGGGAATACACCGGCCATTTTGGATGCATTGGAAAAGCACAATGCGCCGGCCACGTTTTTTGTGGTAGGGCATTATCTGGAAAGCGCTCCTGAGCTGGTACAGCGGATGGTGGCACAGGGGCACATTGTGGGCAACCATACCTACCATCATCCAGACATGCCCAAAGTTGCAGAGCGCTCCACTTTCCAAAAGGAATTGGACGATGTTGCGGCAAAATATCAGGAAATAACCGGAGAACAGATGCTCAAATATTACCGCCCGCCCCAGGGAAAATACAGCATAGACAATTTGCAGATGGCAAAAGACCTGGGCTATCAGACTTTTTTCTGGAGCCTGGCTTATGTGGATTGGAACCAGGATCAACAACCCTCCCAGGAAGAAGCCCTGAGCAAGCTGACAAAACGGATGCATCCTGGCGCGGTGGTGCTTTTGCACAACACGTCAAAAACCAATGCCCAGGTGCTGGATACTTTGTTAACAAAGTGGGAAGAAATGGGGTATACGTTTCAACCCCTGTCCCATTTGGTGGAAAACAGTTAAACGCGGCCGTTTCAGCCCAAGCCCAAACGGTTGGCCAGCATGGAAATAATGGTTGACAAGCTCTGCTCAGCGGCCTATAATGCGCCTGGAACTGTTTTGCCCTGGATTGGGGCAAAGCCGGATTTCAGGAGGTGCAAACCGTGCTGTGCTTAGAGAATATTACGTGGAATGCGCCGGATGGCGCGGCTGTTCTAAAAAACTTAACGATATCCATCCCGGAAAAGCGCCTTGTAGTCATTACCGGGCCAAACGGCAGTGGGAAGACCACTTTGGCCAAGATCATTGCAGGCATTGAACAGCCTGCTTCCGGCCGTATCCTGTTGGATGGGGAAGATATTACAAGTCTGGACGTTACCCAACGTGCCCGTAAGGGGATCAGTTTCGCCTTTCAGCAGCCCGTGAGGTTTAAGGGCGTAACGGTCCGTCAGCTGCTGGAAATTGCCGCAGGGCGGCCCATGGAGGACAAAGCTCTTTGCGACATTCTGGGCAATGTAGGGTTATGCGCAAAAGATTATCTGGGCAGAGAAGTAAACGCCACCCTCTCGGGCGGGGAAATCAAGCGGATTGAAATCGCCACGGTGCTTGCCCGCCATACCCGGCTGTCCGTTTTTGATGAACCGGAAGCAGGGATTGACCTGTGGAGCTTTAAAAATCTGATTCAGGTATTTCAGAATATGCGCCAGGATCTTCAGGGTACCCTGGTGATCATCTCTCACCAGGAGCGCATCCTGCGCATTGCAGACCAAATTGTGCTGCTTGCGCAAGGCAGCATCCAGGCCAGCGGACCTCAGGAAGACATGCTCCAACGGATGCGCAGCCAAAATGGCGGCGCGTCGGTATGCTGCAAGCAGGAGGAACTGTTCCATGAATGAAATTACAAAAAAGTTACTGCATTTGGTTTCGGACTGGGACGGAAAAGCGTTCCAGGGCGCTTATAATATCCGGGAAGACGGGGGCTGCGCAGGCCGCCAATCCAGCAAAAATATCAAAATTGAAGCCAAGACGGATCAGCCTGGGCTGGATATCCGCATTCAGCCTGGCACTGTGGGAGAAACTGTGTCCATCCCTGCCTGTGTTACCCATGGAGACGTAGATGACCTGGTATACAATGACTTTTACGTTGGAGAGCATGCGGATGTGACCATCGTAGCAGGATGCGGCGTGCATACCGAAACGGGGGAGCCTGCGCGGCATAATGGCATCCACCGGTTTTTTCTGGCGTCGGGCTCCCATGTGAAATATGTGGAAAAACACATTGGCACAGGCAAAGGAGCAGGCCTTCGCAGCATTGATCCGGTGACGGAAGTATATCTTGCCCCGGGATCTACGCTGGAAATGGACACCGCGCAGATCGGCGGCGTAGACCATACCCTGCGAAAAACCAGCGCGGTGGTAGAAGCAGGGGCCAAGCTGCTGATCCGGGAGCGAATCCTCACAGAAAAAGAGCAGCAGGCGGATACCCTTTTTCAGGTGGAGCTCAATGGCGAAGGTGCAGGAGCGGATATCGTATCCCGTTCGGTAGCCAGGGGAAATTCCCGCCAGGCATATACCTCCACTATGATCGGCAACGCGCCCTGTACCGGCCATTCCGAATGCGACGCCATTATCGATGGCAACGCTTTTGTGGATGCTGCGCCCAAACTGTGTGCCCATCACAGCGATGCCGCGTTAATTCATGAGGCTGCCATTGGCAAGATTGCGGGCGAGCAGATTACAAAGCTGCGCACCCTTGGACTAACGGAGGCGGAAGCGGAGGCAAAAATCATCCAGGGGTTCCTGAGCTGAGCGTTACGGTAACAAGCGCTGGCGAACTATACGCCCTTGGGACAAACCTTCCGGCTTGGACTTTATGAGGTTTTTTATAAAATCGGTTGTAAAAAACATTGTAATTGCCCAAACCCACCTTGGGGAAATCGGGAGATGTCCGCTTTTTGGCTGTTGATCAGGCAGTCGGTGAGCAAAAAGGTTTGCATTCCCAGCTGTTCTGCAACCATATCCTCCTCTACGTCATTGCCTACCATCAGGCATTCTTCCGCGCTGCAGCCGGTACGCTCCAGGATTTCTCTGTAGTAAGCCGGATTTGGCTTGCAAAAATGCGCGTTTTCATATGTGGTGATATAGGAAAAATCCTCGGGTTGCAGACCTGCCCAGCGGATGCGGCTGTAGGTGGCAACAGCGGGGAAAAGGGGATTGGTGGCCAAAATAGTCCGTATTCCCTTTAACTTTAGCTGAGCAAGCAGCGCCTTCGCCTGAGGCTGATAGCCGCAAACCCGGGCCACTTTTTGAAAGTCGTTGGCATAGTATTCATTGAAAAAAGGGATATGCGCCCGGCTGCTTTCGCCAAATTGGGAAGTAAAGCAGTCCCAAAACACTTCTTCGTTGGTACGTTGCCCTGTGTTTTTTACCATAGCGCTCACGCCTGCCCATATTCCCTGGACCAACGCTTTGGCCTCATAGCCCAATGGCGCCATTTTTGCACAAAGTAAGCGCAAATATTCGTTTGTAAAAATATCCTGCTCCATAGGGAGCAAGGTGCCGTCCAGGTCAAATAACAGGGTTGTAATCATGTAATGCCCTCCATATCCAATTTTAGTTTACCTGTTGGAAGCCCGCTCGTCAATCTCGTGGAAGGCGATGGCAAAATAGCGGGCAAACGCTGGCTTACATTTTTCCACACCCAAGGAGGGGAGTGGGAAGAACAAATCATTTTATCATCCCGCTTGCTGAGGCTGGGAGGCTTCATCAAAGCGCGATGTCAAAGCCTGGGGATTTCACGGCCTTTTGTGGGGAATGTGCAGCCCATTGTTTCATTTTTTTACCGAATCTACTATAATAAATATGTGCTTTTCCCATTGCCCCGTTCCCCCGGCAGCAATAAACTGGAGAGGCGGGAGTATCATGAATCGCCAAAGTACAAGGCTTTGGCTCACCTTATGATAAGGCAGGTAGCAAACTGGCATGAGAAATAACAACAGCAGGACGAGCGGTGGATTAAAAAAGTCCATTACGTTCTTGGAAGCCCTTTGCATCGTTGTGGGAATGATCATTGGAAGCGGCGTCTTTTTAAAACCCGGCGTGGTGTTGGGGGAGGCGGGCACGCCTGTGCTGGCGATCCTAGCCTGGATAATAGGCGGCGTTGTGACGTTGGCCTCAGCCCTTTCCATTGCGGAAATTGCCGCTGCCATCCCGAAAACCGGCGGTCTTTATACTTACCTCCAGGAGCTGTATGGGGATGTATGGGGATGGTTGCTGGGCTGGGTGCAAACGGTGGTGTCTTATCCAGCGTCGGTTGCGGTGCAGGCCATTGCTTTTGCCACCTATGCCAACCTGTTCTGGCCCATGAGCGATATGGCCCAAAAGCTGCTGGGCATAGGTGTGCTGGCATTCCTGCTATGCATGAATATTCTTTCCACCAAATATGGCGGCGTCATACAAACCATTGCCACCTTTGGCAAGTTGCTCCCCATTGTGGCTTTGATTGGTTTTGGACTTTTCTCCAACGCAGTGCCCAACTTTACCCAGTCTGGTCAAGCCATGGGCGCAACCGGATTTGGCGCTGCCATTCTGGGCACTCTTTGGGCGTATGAGGGATGGATTGGCGTTACCAATATGGCGGGGGAGCTGAAAAATCCCGCAAAACAGCTGCCAAAAGTGATTTTCATTGGCGTCAGTTTTGTGATTTTGGTCTATGCCCTATTCAATCTGGCTATTTTCCGGGTGTTGCCCTATGAAACGGTAGTAGCTTCCACCACCCCCGGCGCACAAGCCGCTACTGTGCTCTTTGGGGAGAAGGGCGCAGCCTTAATCACCGCCGGTATTATGGTTTCCGTATTTGGCGCCCTCAACGGCTTTTTAATGACGGCGGCCCGGGTGCCGCTGGCCATGGGGCAGCAGGGGGACCTCCCCTTTAGCCGCGCCCTTTCCCAGCTGCATCCCAGGTTTTCAACCCCCTGCAACGCATTGGTTTTGGAAAGTGTGCTGGCAGTGGTGTATATTCTTTCCGGCTCCTTCCATATGCTGACAGACCTTCTGGTGTTTGTACTGTGGATCTTTTTCACTATGGGGGTGTTTGGCGTGTTTATCCTGCGCAAACGATTTGGGAAGGCCCAGGCGGGATACAAAGTGCCGCTGTATCCCATTACCCCTGTGGTAGGGATTTTAGGGTCGGCGTTTATTTTAGTGAGCACCATGGTATCCAACCCGCTGAATTCTCTGCTGGGGATTGGCATCACGCTCATTGGAATCCCGGTATATTTCTGGATATCACGGAAAAGAACTTCCCGTTAACTCCCTGTAATCAATACGGATTAAAGAAGAGGCGGGCATTTTGGTATGTTCAGCCAATCGCGGCAAAGCCCAAAATGAGAGGGAAAACATGAAAACAGTGATGATACATGGCCAAACCCATAAAGGCAGCACCTACCAAATTGGCAGGATGCTTGGAGAAAAGCTGGCTGGGGAAAATGAAATCACAGAGTTCTTTCTTCCAAGGGACCTCAATCATTTTTGCCTTGGCTGCTATTGCTGCATTACGGATGAAGAAAAATGCCCGTATTGGAGCGAAAAGAAGACGATTTTGGATGCAATGGAGCAGGCGGAACTCTTTATCTTTACTTCGCCCAATTATTGCCTTGCCCCTTCCGCACCGATGAAAGCCTTCCTGGATCTGATGTTTGACTGCTGGATGGTTCACCGCCCCAAGGAATGGATGTTTACCAAGCGCGCCGTGATCATTTCCGCTTCTGCGGGCGCTGCAAATGGCGGCGTGATAAAAACCATTCGCAACTCGCTGTTTGGTTGGGGGGTTCCCTGCATCAAGTCTTATGGCATTGCAGTTCAGGCGATGAACTGGGATATGGTCAAGGACAAAAAGAAGGCAAAAATCCATAAGGATATGACAAGGCTTGCAAAAAGGCTGGGCCGCAATACAACGCCCCGCGTTGGATTGAAAACGAAAATAATGTTTCATATCATGGGGCGGATGCACAGCGCCGGATGGGATTCTTCCCCTGTTGAGAGGCAATACTGGGACGAACGGGGGTGGCTGAAAAAAGAGCGTCCATGGAAAAACAAACGGTAAGTTGTGAAATTTAAATTGGGAGAGTGCGCTATGAAACGCAAGCTGTTGGTACAAGCGTGTACAAAGTTTTTTGCAGGCCTGGTTACGGTTGGCCTATTGTTGTTTGTATCCGCAGGGACGCTATCCTATTGGAAGGGATGGCTCTTTATGATGGCGCTTTTTATCCCAATGTTGCTAGCTGGCATTGTATTGTGGGTGAAGTCGCCCAACTTGCTTGCCAAACGGCTAAATGCAACGGAAACTGAGCCTGAACAAAAACGGGTCATTATGGTATCCTCTTTCATGATGGTAGGCGGCCTCGTCGTTGCAGGGCTGGATTTTAGATTGGGTTGGAGCAGTTTGCCCGATTGGCTCAGCGCAGCGGCAACGGCGGTATTCTTGGTTTCATATGGGCTGTACGCGGAGGTGATGCGGGAAAACGCTTATTTATCCCGGACGGTGCAAGTGCAGGAAGGGCAAAAGGTGGTTGACACCGGCTTATACGGCATGGTGAGGCACCCCATGTATTTTGCCACCCTGTTTCTGTTCCTGTCAATTCCGGTAATATTGGGCTCCGTTTATGCCTGGATTGTTTTTTTGATATATCCGTTTCTTCTGGTGAAGCGCATCAAAAACGAAGAGGCCGTATTGGTGAAAGGGCTGGCTGGGTATGAGGATTACAGAAAGAAAGTGAAGTACCGGCTGCTGCCGTTTATTTGGTAACCCAACTGGAATATAAAAATGTGGTAAAATGAAAAATCCTATTTGGGTTTTTGAGAAAGATAGCCAAAGCGCGTTATTTGACATAGCGCCCTGGTAAAATTCACGAAGCACAAGGCGTGCGGGGGAAAGGATCAAGAAGCGCCTATGATAAAAATATTATTTGTTTGCCACGGCAATATTTGCCGTTCCCCTATGGCGGAATACCTGTTCCGGGATCTGTTGCAAAAGGCGGGGTTGGAAGATTGCATCACAGTAAGCTCGGCTGCCACCAGTGGGGAAGAACTGGGCAACCCCATGCATCCCTGGGCCGTAGCCAAGTTAAGAGAGCATGGCGTCAGCCCGGACAAAAGGCGGGCGGTTCGCCTGAAAAAAGAGGATTATTCCAATTATGACCTTTTGATTGGTATGGAGAAATGGAATCTTTCCAATATGCAGCGCGTGTTAGGGCCGGATACCCGGAAAAAGGTATATCGCCTGCTGGACTTTACTTCCACTCCCAGAGATATTGATGACCCTTGGTATACCGGGGATTTTGAAAGCGCCTATCAGGATATATTGGCGGGTTGCCAGGGGCTGCTGCGCTATTTACAGCAGCGCCCGGATTGGGAAAACTGAGGCGGCAGCCGGGGCGGGCTTATGAATAGAAGATAACAAAAAGAAAGGCGGATCATCCATCCGCCTTGCATTTTGCTTAACCGAGATATACTGACACATTCTATCTGGAGCGTCCCACTGCCAAAAGGAAGGTACGCAGCAGATCCTCTGCAAGATCTACATATTGCTGATCTAAGTTCGAAAGCATTTCCATAATGGCGCTGCAATCCGATTTTTCCGTTCGACCCAACAAAAGATAATCGGCTGAGAGGGAGAGCTTTTCACACGCCTTGCAAACCGCTACGGTAGAAAGGCTCTTTTTACCAAGCTCTACTTCTGCCAAATAAGTAGGGGAAATTTCAATTTGTTCCGCAAAAGCTTCGCGGCTTAAGCCGATTGCTTCGCGAGACTTGCGCAGCCTCATGCCCATTCCGTTGGAAAGTTTTTGCTTCATAACAAATCGCTCCTTATAGCACGATTGTATGTTATGCTATAAGATGTTAAAATAATCATTAAGCATGTGAAAATATTATGCTATAAGATGGTGGAGGAGATTTTGTGAAGAAACCTGCCTGCTGTTTTACTGGCCACAGGCCACAAAAATTTTATTTTGGATATGATGAAGAGCATGAAGGCTGCATTCAGTTGAAAGCTGTTCTGGAAAGGGAAATAGGACTTTTGCTTCGTCAGGGCATCGTTACCTATTATTGTGGTATGGCTCTGGGAACAGACCTGTGGTGTGCAGAAATCCTCCAGTCTTTCCGGCAGGTTTTTCCGCAAATCAAACTCATTGCGGTGATCCCCTTTGAAGGGCAGGCGAACCGTTGGAGCGCCGAATACCGAGAACGATATTTTCACATCTTAGCCCATGCGCAAGAGGAAATTCTCCTGCATCGGCATTACACCAAAAGATGTATGATGGAGCGTAACCGGTACATGGTTGACCACTGTACCCATCTGATAGGGGTATATAATGGAAGCCCAGGAGGAACGCAGAACACCTTGGAATACGCTCGAAAACAGCGCCTTTGCCTGACGGTAATCCATCCCCGTACATTAGAAGTGGCGCGGCCGCCATCTGCGGGCCTGAAGCTGTTAAAGCCAACATAGCGCTTCCATTTTTGCAAGGCCTTTATAAAGACCTTGCAAAAATGGAAAAGTATGATAAAAGTATAACTAATTTTTATATAAAAAAGGTATAAATTTATCGAAAAAAGCGATAATAAACGCATTTATTATCTTTTTTTCCCGTTTGCCTTCTGCTTTTTCACCGCTTACAATGAAAAACGTGTTTTCCCACAACAATCATCTATAAGTTGTCGTAATAGTCAGGGGAACTGAAGGAGGCAATCGTTTCATGTCACTTTTATTGCTGTTGGCGCTTTTTGCAGCGCTGTTGGGCCTGGGGTATGCGGCCTTTAACTACATGCGGGTGAAAAAGATGGAGGAAGGAACTGCGCAAATGCAGGAAATCGCCTCTGCCATCCGGGTAGGCGCAAACGCTTTTATGCGTTATGAGTATAAGATACTTCTTGTAGTCGTTGCTGTTGTGGCTGTAATTTTAGCCCTTGTGGTTACTTGGCAGACGGCCTGCTGCTTTATTGTAGGCGCCGTGATGAGCGGCAGTGCAGGCTGGGTAGGCATGAAAATCGCCACTTATGCAAACGTGCGCGTGTCCAACACCGCACGGACCACAGTGGATATCGGCAGCACGCTGAAAACCGCGTTTCGGGGCGGCAGTGTAATGGGGATTTGCGTAGGCGCCTGCGCACTGTTGGGGCTTACCCTGGTATATTTGGTATTTGGCCTGGGCTTGGGCCTGCTGCAGGCGGATAACATGGCTGCAACCTCCAACTGGCTGGGCCTGGAGATCGTGCCCTTTACCATGTGCCTGTCCGGTTATGCACTGGGCTGTTCCATCATCGCCATGTTTAACCGGGTAGGCGGCGGCATCTATACCAAAGCTGCAGACATGGGCGCGGACCTGGTCGGCAAAACCGAAGCCCGTATTCCGGAGGACGACCCCAGAAACCCCGCCACTATCGCGGACAATGTAGGCGATAACGTGGGCGATGTTGCAGGCCTTGGATCCGATCTGCTGGAAAGCTATGTAGGTGCGATTTCTGCTGCGGCTATCCTGGCAGTGCACCTGTTCCTCACTTCTCAGGCAAACAGCGCCGGTATGACCACCCAGCTTTTGGAGCGCATGCTGCTTTACCCTGTGGCTTTTGCTGCAGGCGGCCTGGTTTGCTGCCTGATCGGCATCTTTTTCCTGCTCTCGAAGAAGACACTGCGCAATCCTCATAAAGAGCTGAATTTGGCCACCTATATTTCTGCAGGCTTGACCACTATAGCGGGACTGGCCATTACCCTTGCCATGTTCAACGGCATGGATCTGTCCGGCGCGGATTTCCGCTGCGGCGCCATTTCCCCTTGGATCGGCTCTGTAATTGGCATTGTGGCGGGCATTCTGATTGGCGCAATTGCGGAATATTACACCAGCGCTGATTATAACCCCACCAAGCGTTTGGCAGGCGTTTCTTTGGAAGGCACGGCGCTTACCATCACCCAGGGGCTGGCCCTGGGCATGAAATCCTGCATGCTGCCCTGCCTGATCCTGGGCGCGGGTATTATCGTTTCTTACTATGTCTCTGGCCTGTATGGCGTAGCAATGGCTGCTGCGGGCATGCTTTCTTTCGTAACGGTAACGGTGTCGGTTGACACTTACGGCCCCATTTCCGACAACGCCGGCGGCATTGCCGAGATGAGCGGGCTGGATAAAAACGTGCGGCAAATTACCGACACATTGGACTCTGTGGGCAACACCACGGCGGCAATCGGCAAAGGCTTTGCCATCGGCTCCGGCGCGCTGGCTGCTTTGTCCCTGATGGTGTCCTACCTCTATTCCTATAACGACCCTTCCACGCCTTTGCTGCTCAACCTGATTGACCCCATCACCCTGGCGGGTGCGATCATTGGCGGCGCGCTGCCCTTCCTGTTCTCCGGCATGCTGATTGAAGCAGTGACCAAAGCGGCCCGCAAGATGGTGGATGAAGTGCGGCGGCAGTTCAAGCAGTTCCCCGGTATCCTCAACGGGACGCAAAAACCGGATTATAAAACCTGCATTGAAATTTCCTCTAAGGGCGCTATTGGCGAAATGAAAGTGCCGGCGTTCATGGCAATCTTGGTGCCTGTGGCATCCGGGTTCCTGCTGGGGCCTGAATTCGTAGGCGGTTTACTCATCGGCTCTACCATTTGTTCCATTATGTTGGCAATTCTCACAGGGAATGCGGGCGGCGCATGGGATAACGGCAAGAAGTACATTGAAAGCGGCGCTATTGAAGGCCATGGCAAGGGTTCCGATGCGCATGCGGCAGCCGTTGTGGGCGACACGGTAGGCGATCCCCTGAAAGACACGGTAGGCCCCTGCCTGGATATTTTTATCAAGATCATGTCTACTGTGGCGTTGATCGCAGTGGCGGTATTTAACCAATTTAACCTGCTGGATTGGGTTTTAAGCTTGTTGCAGTAATACACAACAGAACAACGGGATTTTCCATCACGCAAGCATGGTGAACCGGCATCGGCAAGGGCGTTTCCAGTCCTTGCCGATGCACTATTCCGGTTATAAAGATTGTATTTATAAAGAGAGTGTGCAAAAATAATAGTTGTATGAAATCGGAGAGGATGGGCCGGCTATGTTGAACTTCAGTCTCAGGCAGCTGGAAGTGTTTGTGGCAGCTGTGGAACGCAATAGTTTTTCCGGGGCTGCAAACGAGCTCATCCTTGCCCAATCTACCGTAAGCGCCCATGTGAAGGGATTGGAAGAGGCACTGGGTGTTGTTCTGTTTGTGCGGGATGCAAAAAAACATATCCGCCTTACGCCCAAGGGCCAGGAAATCTACACCTATGCAAAATCCATTTTAGAGCAATGCCAGATTATGAGCGACGAGGCTTCGGATCAATCCGCACAACAGCAGATTTCCCTTGCTGCGTCCACGGATTCATTTGAATATCTGCTGCCCGGGCTGATGGCGGAGTATATGCGCCAACATAGCGCCAGCCGCTTTGAATTGGTGAACGGCGACAGCGCTTTTGTACATGAGCAAATTCTATGCGGCCATGCAAGGCTGGGGTTTAGCGGCACAGCCCTGAATAAAAAGGAACTGAAATATCGGGCGGTTTGTAAGGACCAGCTGGTGATGATTACCCCCAATAACCAACGCTATCGCCAGATGCAGCAAGAAGGCCTGCTGGGCAAGGACTTATTGGGAGAGCCTATGATCGTGCGGGGGCAAACCTCCGGCACCAAAAAAGAATTCGACCGATACTTGGAAAAGAATGGCCTGGGAGACTGCCACCTCCATATCGTAGCTCGTATGAACCAGGCAGAAGCGGTGAAAAGCTCTGTGGCCAATGGTCTTGGGGTTGCGGTTATTTCGGAATTGGCCGCTAAAAAATATGCCAGCAGCGGGGAACTGTTAGTGTTTAGCCTGGATCAGGAAGGGGCCTACCGAAACATTTACCTTTTATATCGTAAGGATACGGT
>JAEXFV010000159.1 GCA_023451115.1 Bacillota bacterium | reverse complement strand
ACATTATTTGAACCACAGGAAACAGAGTAAGCTGACAAATTCTTGTTTGTAGGGATAAAAATAAGGAGAGCGATTTGCTCTCCTTATAAAAACCACTATTATCAACTAATTGTTGTGACATAGCCTTTGAAAAAAGGCGATATTGTTATTGTGAAAGCAGGCCAGCAGATCCCGGCGGACGGGGAAGTGATTGCGGGGGCGGCGTCGGTGGATGAAAGTGCGATTACAGGCGAATCCGCACCGGTGATCCGGGAGTGCGGAGGCGATCGAAGCGCCGTAACCGGGGGCACAATGGTGCTTTCAGACTGGATCGTTGTTGAGGTAACCAATGAAGCAGGGGAAAGTTTTCTGGATAAGATGATTGCCATGGTGGAAGGTGCAGCACGGAAGAAAACGCCCAACGAAATTGCATTGCAGATATTCCTTGTAGCGCTTTCCATTATATTTATCCTGGTGACCATGTCTCTTTATACATACGCTGGGTTTTCCGCAAAGCTGGCTGGCATTGGGAACCCCACATCGGTCACCACACTGGTAGCGTTGCTGGTTTGCCTTGCCCCCACAACCATTGGCGCGCTGCTTTCCGCCATCGGCATTGCTGGCATGTCACGCTTGAACCAGGCCAATGTGCTTGCCATGAGCGGCAGAGCCATTGAGGCTGCCGGCGATGTGGACATTCTTATGCTGGACAAGACGGGAACCATTACGTTAGGCAATCGACAGGCTGCAGAATTCATCCCTGTTGATCAGGTTGATATGCAGGAGCTTGCCGATGCAGCGCAGCTGGCCTCCCTTGCAGATGAAACGCCCGAGGGGCGCAGCATTGTGATTTTAGCCAAGGAGCAATTTGGAATTCGCGGCAGAAACCTACAGGGAAGAAACATGCGCTTTATTCCCTTTACGGCTGTAACCCGTATGAGCGGCGTGGACATTGACGGGATAGAAATCCGAAAAGGCGCTGCGGACGCTGTAGAAAAATACGTGACCTGTGCAGGCGGAATATATTCGGATGAGTGCGCTCAGGTGGTGCGTTCCATCTCGTCCAAAGGCGGTACGCCTTTGGTAGTGGCAAAAAATCACAAAGTCTTAGGTGTGATCTATTTAAAGGATATCATCAAGCAAGGTGTACAGGAAAAATTTGCAGACTTACGCAAGATGGGGATTCAAACCATTATGATTACCGGCGATAATCCCATAACTGCTGCAGCGATTGCTGCGGAGGCAGGCGTGGATGATTTTCTTGCAGAGGCAACGCCTTCTGCAAAGCTGGATATGATCCGAAACTTTCAGCGCCATGGCCATCTGGTTGCCATGACGGGAGACGGCACCAACGATGCCCCGGCGCTTGCACAGGCTGACGTGGCGGTTGCTATGAATACTGGAACACAGGCGGCCAAAGAGGCCGGCAATATGGTGGATTTGGATTCCTCCCCCACAAAGCTGTTGGATATTGTAAAAATCGGCAAACAGCTTCTGATGACCAGAGGCAGCCTTACCACCTTCTCCATTGCCAACGACGTGGCGAAATATTTTGCCATTATCCCAGCGCTGTTTGTGGGGTTGTACCCTGGGCTGTCGTCTTTGAACATTATGGGGCTGCATTCTCCCCAAAGCGCCGTGCTTTCGGCTATTATTTACAATGCCCTTATTATCATTGCGCTGATTCCCCTGGCGTTGAAGGGCGTAAAATACCGGGAAGTTTCCGCTGGAAAACTGCTTTCCAGGAACCTGCTGGTATATGGCCTGGGCGGCCTGGCAGCTCCTTTTGTATGCGTGAAGCTGATCGACCTGTTACTTACAGGAATGGGCCTTGTATAAGGAGGAATGAGATTATGAAATCATTGAAACAGCTATTGCCCCGGGCGGCTGCACTTTTTTTGATACTTACCCTGGTCTGCGGAGTTGGATATACCGCAGCGGTTACAGGCGCTTCCCAACTGATTTTTCCCCAACAGGCAAATGGAAGCATCATTTGGGTGGATGGCAAACGGTACGGCTGCGAATTGCTGGGCCAGCAGTTTACGGACGAAAAACATATGTGGGGACGAATAATGAACATTGATGTTTCTACGTATACCGATTCTAACGGGAATGCGCTGATGTATGCTGTCCCGTCCAACCTCTCGCCCGCCAGCGAGGAATATGATGCGCTGGTAAAAGAACGGGTGGAGATGCTGAAAAAAGCGAACCCCCATATGGAGGAAACGGCGATCCCGGTGGATTTAGTAACCTGCTCCGGCAGTGGACTGGACCCGCACATTTCCCCTGCGGCGGCGGAGTACCAGGTTGCCCGCATTGCAGAGGCAAACGATATGCCGGCGGCACAAGTGCGGGAAATCATTGCCGTCTGCAGTGAAGGGAAATGGCTGGGCGTGTTCGGGGAAGAAACGGTAAATGTGTTAAAAGTCAATCTTATGCTGGAGGGCATTCTGCATGAATAAAGGGAATGCTGGCAACAGTATGGTTCCCGAGGGATTATGGCCTGCTAACAGGAAGCGGGTTGCCGTGTGAAGGGTTGAAATGACGATAACAGCCGTTGCTGTGCCGGATACACAGGGGGATGTTGGATTTAATGCAACCTTAATGCGCCCTGAAGTACCTTTGCCCTATCTTTAAACCCATTATTATATAATGAAGATGAGATAAAGGAAGATAAAGGAGCATTGCCAGCATATGCCTGGATTAAAACGGCGAAAACATCTGAACTCTTTCCAGATTATAGTATTAGGCTTTGCGGGCGTTATCCTATTGGGGGCGCTGCTGCTGATGTTTCCGGTTTCATCTGCAAAAGGGCAGCCAACACCATTTATTGATGCGTTATTTACCGCGACAACATCGGTTTGTGTAACTGGGCTTGTTGTGCAGGATACTGGCACCTATTGGGCTGCATTTGGGCACACAATCATTTTGCTGCTGATTCAGATTGGCGGCATGGGCGTTATCACCGTAGCGGCGTCGTTTGCTATGATATCGGGCAGAAAAATCGGGCTGATGCAGCGCAGCACCATGCAGGAAGCTGTGGCAGCGCCTAAAATGAGCGGCATTGTACGCCTCACGGGATTCATTGTTAAAACAACGTTTGCCATTGAACTGTTGGGCGCAGCCGCTATGGCTCCGGTATTCTGCAGGGACTTCGGCCTTTTGCGAGGCATTTGGATGGCTTTGTTCCACTCCATATCCGCTTTTTGCAATGCCGGCATTGATTTGATGGGCATCAGAGCGCCGTACTCTTCGCTCACATCATATGCGGAAAACCCTGTCATCAATGTGACAGTGATGCTGTTGATTGTAATCGGCGGCATCGGCTTTCTTACCTGGGATGATATTCGCACCAACCGGCTGCACTTGAAAAAATACCGGATGCAGAGCAAGGTGATTTTGGTTACCACAGCAATTTTGATCCTGCTCCCGGCTGTATATTTTTTCTTTGGCGAGTTCTCTGATTTTGCCATTGGGAAACGTATCCTGGCTTCGCTCTTTCAATCGGTTACTCCGAGAACAGCCGGATTTAACACGGTAGACCTAAATGCGATGAGCGAACCAGGGCAGATGCTGACCATCGTTTTGATGTTGATCGGCGGTTCGCCGGGCTCTACTGCAGGAGGAATGAAAACCACCACAATAGCCGTGCTCCTTGCCTCTGCTTTGTCCGTATTTCGAAGACGGGACAGCGCACAGTTTTGCGGAAGAAGTATTTCCCATGAAATCATGGCAAATGCTTCCACGATCCTTTTGATGTATGTTGGCCTGTGTATGGGCGGCGCCATGATCATCAGCGCAGCGGAAGGGCTGCCTATGCTCACTTGCCTGTATGAAACAGCTTCTGCTGTTGGCACCGTAGGATTAAGCTTGGGCATCACGCCGTCATTGGGAATGCTCTCCAAGATTGTGCTGATTGTGCTGATGTTTTTTGGCAGGGTTGGCGGGTTGACATTGATTTTTGCGGCACTTTCCGGGCGATCGCTTCAGCTTGGTAAGCTCCCCCAGGAAAGGATAACGGTAGGATAACGGTGGAATAAGGGAGGATATAGTCATGAAATCCATTCTTTTAATCGGCTTGGGCCGTTTTGGAAAACACATAGCAATGGAACTAAGCGAATTGGGCCATCAGGTGATGGCGATTGATGAAAGTGAGGAACGGGTAAACGAGATTTTGCCCATTGTTACCAGCGCACAAATTGCTGACAGCACCAATGAGGAGTTCCTCGCCTCCCTTGGCGTCCGCAATTTTGATGTGTGCATTGTAGCCATTGGGAATGATTTTCAAAGCTCTCTGGAAACCACCTCCCTTCTCAAAGAGATGGGAGCAAAACTGGTTGTGGCGAGAGCCGCCAGGGATGTGCAAGCAAAATTTCTCCTGCGCAATGGTGCGGATGAAGTGGTGTATCCGGAGCGTCAATTAGCCAAATGGACCGCTATCCGCTATAGCTCGGATCATATTTTGGACTATATTTCGCTGGACCGGGAACATGCCATATTTGAGGTGGATCTGCCTGAGGTATGGATTGGGAAGACGGTTGGGCAGATTGACATTCGAAAAAAGTACGGCATTAACATAATGGCCGTTAAGCATAATGGCAAAATGGATATGTCCGTATCGCCGGATACGGAATTTACCAGTGACGATACGCTCCTGGTGCTGGGCAAGTATAAAAACCTGCAAAAGTGCTTCCATATATGACCCAATAGCCTGACCATCCGGTAAGAGGAGGTGGCATCATGCGAGATCTGATACTAATTCTTGGTGTTGCGGGTGTATTTGTATTCGGTTATTTTATAATGAAAAAGCTGGATGTTTTTATGGGAGAGAACGCAAAGCCCTGTGTTTCAGATGATAGCAGGCAGGAACTCCGGATCGGTTTTTCAGACCCGGCGCTGGTATCGGATATGATCGATATCATGGATCCGTTTTCCCGGAGCCACCCTTCCGTGGGCTTTTGTTTCTACTATGGCCGCAGCGCTAAGCTGCGGGACCGTTTGCTGCATGACAAACTGGATATTGTGTTGCTGCCGGTTTCAGAAGGCTCGCCTTGGGAGGACTGTAATGTTACCACGTTACGCCTTTTGCCCGCTAAGCTCACATCCTCCTGTGGGGACGTTGCCCTGGAACCTGTTGCACATGCTGCAATTTCCCAAAACTTGGTTTGGAAGAAAAATGGCGGTAATGCACTGGTTACAAAGTTTGCGCAAGATTGTAAAAAAAACTGCTCGGCACTATAATGATATCCTATCGTATTGGTTTTTGATGTCTATGATTGCCCTAGGGTTTGGAGGTGGTTAAAATCGAACGGTATAGGCAAGACCCTGATCTGCTGTTGCGCGCCGTCCAAACGGAGATGGAAGCAGGACATAAAGGACATTTGAAGATATTTTTCGGTTATGCAGCCGGTGTTGGAAAAACGTACGCTATGTTAAAAGCCGCTCATGCAGCAAAACGCCGTGGCATTGATGTGGTAGCGGGATATGTGGAACCTCATGCAAGACCTCAAACGGCTGCCCTTTTGAATGGGTTGGAGTGTTTGGAAGCGTGCCAAAAAATACAGGCAGGCATCCCGGTCAACGAGTTTGATATTGACGCCGCATTAAAGCGCAGGCCTCAGCTCATTTTGGTTGATGAATTGGCGCATACCAATGCAGCGGGGAGCCGCCATGCCAAACGCTACCAGGACATTGAAGAACTTTTAAGAGCCGGTATCGACGTTTATACAACCGTAAACGTTCAGCATATAGAAAGCCTGAATGATACGGTGGCTGCAATCACCGGCATCATCGTCCGGGAAAGGATACCCGATGCGGTATTTGACCATGCGGCGCAAGTGGAATTGGTAGATATTGAGCCCCAGGATTTGCTGGAGCGGCTCAAAGAGGGACGGATCTATCATAAAGAGCAGGCGCTTCGTGCAGCGGAAAACTTTTTTACAGTAGAAAACCTAACGGCGCTGCGGGAAATTGCCTTGCGCCGATGCGCTGACCGTATGAATCTTTTAACGGAGAGCGTAAGGATGAAAAACCAGAACAATTATCATACAGACGAACATATTCTGGTTTGTTTGTCTTCTGCGCCTTCCAACCAAAAAATCATCCGTACCGGGGCAAGGATGGCTTTCGCCTTTAGAGGCACCCTGACTGCGCTCTTTGTTCAAACGCCGGATTTTGATACCATGAGCGAGGAGAACAAGAAACGGCTGCAAGAAAATATACGCCTAGCAGAGCAATTAGGGGCCACCATTGAAACCGTGTATGGGGAGGATGTTCCTTACCAGATTGCGGAATTTTCCAGGCTTTCCGGCGTTTCAAAAATCGTGCTGGGCCGCAGCGGGGCAAAACGCCGCCACCCTTGGAGCAAGCCTGCGCTCACGGAAAAGCTTACCGCAATTGCACCCAACCTGGATATTTATATCATTCCCGATTCCTCCCTGAAAAGCGATTATCGCCCACAGGGGAGGCATGCCATACCGTTATGGAAGTTTACCCTGCGGGATCTTGCAAAGACCACGATGATTCTTTTGCTGGCTACGCTGATTGGCTTTGCTTTTTATGAGCTGGGTTTTCCCGAGACAACTATTGTAACGATCTATATACTGGGCGTGCTGGTGGTTTCCATTGTTACAACCGGTTGGGTGTGCAACACCATATCCTCCATTGTCAGCGTGCTAGTTTTTAACTTTTTCTTTACGGTTCCCAGATTTACCTTCTCGGCATACGGCAAGGACTACCCGGTTACATTCGCGGTGATGTTTATCGTGGCGCTGCTGGCAGGCACCCTGGCTATGAAGCTCAAAAGCCATGCGAGGCAGTCAGCCCAAGTGGCTTTTCGAACCAAGGTGCTGTTTGAGACTAACCAGATGCTGCAAAAAGCAAAAACCGATGACGCCGTAATAGATGCAACCGCAACCCAGTTAAATAAGCTGCTAAATCGGACCATTGTTATGTACTTGTCTGGCGGGAAGGACTTGTCTGCTCCCCGGGTGTTTCCCTTTGATAAACAGGAAGACACCTGCGCCCTTGTAGGCAAAAACGAAACCGCAGTTGCCGGTTGGGTGCTGCAAAACAATAAGCGCGCCGGTGCGTCTACCAATACCCTTTCCGGTGCAAAATGTATGTATCTGGCCATCCGCATTGGCGACCGGGTATATGGCGTAGCGGGTATTGATGTGGGAGGTATTCCGCTGGATTCTTTTGCATACAGCATTACGCTTTCTATATTGGGAGAATGTGCTTTGGCATTGGAAAACATCCAAAACGCAAAGGAAAGGGCCCAGGCTGCGCTGCTTGCCCAAGGAGAACAGCTTCGCGCCAACCTTTTGCGTTCCATCTCCCATGATTTGCGCACCCCGTTGACGTCCATCTCGGGAAATGCCAGCAACTTGCTCTCCAACGGCAGAAATTTTGACGATACGACCAAAGAAGCCATATATACGGACATTTACGACGATTCCATGTGGCTCATTAACCT
The DNA here is from genome assembly GCA_023451115.1 of Bacillota bacterium. Classification (GTDB taxonomy): domain Bacteria; phylum Bacillota; class Clostridia; order Christensenellales; family CAG-138; genus JAEXFV01. The sequence continues at coordinate 5,238 of JAEXFV010000159.1, read as the reverse complement.
GGTGGAAAATCTCCTGGCTGTAACCCGCATCGAAGAAGGACGCATGAAACTCCGTATGGCTCCGGAATTGGTGGATGAGGTAATAACAGAGGCATTGCACCATATTAACCGAAAACGAACGGAGTATGTCATTTCCGTGGAACACAGCGACGATCTGCTGTTGGCGCAAATGGATGCGCGGCTGGTGATGCAGGTGATCATCAACATTGTGGATAACGCAATTAAATACACGCCAAGCGGCTCTCATATTTGGATTAAAACGAAACGGAGCGGAAATATGGCGCAAATCCAAATCGCGGACGATGGCCCAGGAATCCCTGAGGATTTGAAATCCAATATTTTCGATATGTTCTTTACGGGCGCAAGGCGGATTGTGGATAGCCGAAGGAGCTTGGGGTTGGGCCTGTCCCTGTGTAAATCCATCATTACGGCCCATGGCGGGACCATTACGGTAACGGACAACAAACCATGCGGCGCTGTATTTACATTTACATTACCCTGCGGAGGTGAAAACGGATGAACAAACCCCTGATTCTGGTGGTAGAGGACGATATGCCGGTGCGCAACTTAATTACCACCACCTTGAAAGTTCACGATTACCGATACCTGACTACTGCCAGTGGAGAAGGGGCCATTCTGGAGGCGTCTTCCCATAACCCGGACATTATTCTGCTGGATTTGGGATTGCCGGATTTAGACGGCGTGGAAGTAATCAAACGCATTCGAACCTGGAGTAATTTGCCTATTATCGTCATCTCTGCCCGCAGCGAGGATACAGATAAGATTGACGCGCTGGACGCCGGAGCGGACGACTACCTGACCAAGCCGTTCTCCGTAGAAGAGCTTCTGGCCCGGCTCAGGGTGACCAGGCGCAGATTAGCCTTTATGCAGAGCGGCGTTCTGCCAACTGACGCAGTTTTCATCAACGGCAGTTTAAAGGTTGACTATGCCGCCGGTTGCGCTTATCTGGACAATGAAGAAATGCATTTGACCCCAATTGAGTACAAACTCCTGTGTGTGCTTTGCAAAAATGTTGGGAAGGTATTGACGCACAGCTTTATTACAGAGCACGTTTGGGGTGGCGATTGGGAGAATAACATTTCGTCTTTGCGGGTATTCATGGCTACACTGAGAAAAAAGCTGGAGCCTACGCCGGATTCGCCCCAATATATTCAAACCCATATTGGCGTAGGATATCGAATGCTCCGAGTGGAATAAGCAGCCCGGGGCTGGTAAAAGCTGCTGGCTCTTTTATTGCCGGAACAATAAAGAAACATAAAATCCCGTAAAGGTTACTTTACGGGATTTTATGTTCTCTAAATGCGTTGACTATAAAGTGTTTTATTTCGCAGGTGTTAATTCTGCTTATTACATGATAAAATAGCATTCGGGCGTAATCATGTACCCACAAGGGGAGTTGGGTATCGCCAATGGGGGGCTTTCATGAAAAAAATACGGCATGATCTCAAACGATATGTTGCGGCGATAGTGTTGATTGCTTTTTTTATACCCTTTGCTGGCTGTGCAGAGGCGCCTTTGACCGCAGAGGAGCCTTCCGGCCCGCCTGCCATTGTGCAGGGAAAAACGTTTTGCCTGCGAAACAGCCAGGGCGAGTATGCGCCGGTATTTTTAAACGGGGTTAACATCGGTGCGTCTAAGCCAGGGTATTTCCCTGGAGAATTTGGGATTACGGAGGAAGACTACCTGCGTTGGTTCCAGCAGATCAGCGAGATGAACGTGCAAATTCTGCGGGTTTATGTGAGCCAAATGCCCGCGTTTTATGATGCGCTGCGCAAGTTTAACGTCAAGTCGGAAACCCCCCTGTATCTAATCCAGGGCGTGTATATGAACGAGGAGCTGATCGCGCAATACAACGATGCCTTTGGCGGCTCCGGCGCCATCCGGGACTCGTTCCATGGGGATATTCACAAGGCGGTTGATATCATTCATGGAAACGCGGATATTGAAAAGCTGCCGGGCAACCCGGGCGGGGTCTATACCTCGGATGTTTCCCAATGGGTGGTTGGGTGGATATTGGGCGTGGAATGGTCGGCAGACTTTGTAATCGGCACCAACACCGCCCATCCAGAGGAGAGCACCTTTTCCGGTACTTATGTCCACACCCGGGACGCCTCTCCCTTTGAAGTGTTTCTTGCGGGGGCCGCGGAACAGGCCATTTCCTATGAAATGGGGCAATACGGGCAGCAGCGCCCGGTTGCGTTGAGCAATTGGTGCACCACCGATCCGTTGGAACATCCAAATGAATCAAACCCCACCATGGAGGATGCGGTGTCTGTTGATGTGGAGCACATTGCGGCCACTGATGCATTTGAAGCCGGATTTTTTGCTTCTTACCACGTCTATCCCTATTATCCGGAATTTCTCAGCTACGATACCAAGTACCTCAGCGATGACAATCCCTACCTTGCTTATTTAACAGAATTGAACCAATATCATACCATGCCGGTTCTGATTTCGGAGTACGGCATTCCATCCTCCCGGGGGATTGCCCATGCCAACGCAGTCACCGGTATGTCCCAGGGGCATGCCGATGAACAGCAGCAGGGCCAGTGGCTGGTCGCCCTCAATCAGGATATCCGCGCCTCTGGCTGCGTTGGAGGGCTGATATTTTCATGGCAGGACGAATGGTTTAAACGGTGTTGGAACAGCATGGAATATGAAAACCCGGACCGCCGTCCCTATTGGCTGAATGTGGAGAGCCCCGAATCCTGCTTTGGCCTGCTGGCCTTTGACCCTGGCGAAAAGGAGCGGGCAGTTATTTTGGATGGAAACCCTACGGAATGGAAAGGGGAGAAGCCCATAATCCAGCACGACGGGCTTCGTATTTTTGCAAAATCAGACTCCGCTTATCTTTATTTGTTGGTGCAGGGCGAGGAATATGACTTTGATCGGGACACCCTCTACGTACCGCTAAATGTGCTTGCCGGGCAAGGGAATACCCAATATGGCAACCTTTCCTTTGCAGAGGGGGTCGACTACTTGCTTTGCCTGCAGGGACGCAGTGGCAGTACCCTTTTGGTTGACGCTTATCATGATGTGTTTCAATATGAATACGCTGTACGTTTGGACTATTTTGAACCTCTGCCCGGGCAGATGGAAAAAAACTCCGGATACTTTTATCCTATCTACCTTGCAATGAATCGCCCCCAATATCTTCCTGAAACCGGCGTCAGTATTCCCTTTGAACGGTTTGATACAGGGGCGTTGCGCTACGGAAACGGCGACCCAGCCAGCGTTAACTATGATTCACTTACCGATTTGTGCGCTGGTGACGGGTGTGTGGAAATCCGCCTGCCCTGGATGCTGTTGGGATTTATGGATCCATCGCAAAAGCAGGTCATGGGCGATTTTTATACGCTGGATGCTATCCAGGGAGTACCCACCGATGGGGTAAGGTTGGGAGTGTGCCATTCAGAAACCCAGTCTGAGGTACCTATGGCTTTATATACGTGGGAGAATTGGGATCTGCCTCCAGTACAGGAACGGCTCAAGCAGTCCTATTATATCCTTCAAAATTATTTTTCTGAAAACCAGTGAGGAGATGGGACGATGGATTTCCAGCAAGTTGTGCAGCAAATCGTCGATGGGATGATTATAGTAATGGGGGGGTTCCTGATCCTTTTTACACTGGCGTTGGTCATCTTTCATTTTCTCACCAACGCAAAACAGGAGAGGATGCAGCGCATTAAGCAACAAGTGCTGCGCCTTATCAGCACAAACGCGCAGATTGAGTATCTGCGGGGCAAGATTTATCACGTAATCAACTCCACTGAGTGCGTGTCGCTGCAAGGCATACGAGGCATCCGATCCCAGCGGGGTGTCCAGGTTTTGGAGATGGTATCCCGTGAGCTGAGTTCGCAACAGGCTGATACCCTTCGTGCCGCAGTTTCATCTGACTGGTATTCCACCTATTTGCAAAAAAGAATCGGCAGCAGGTCGATAGACGCTGCGCTGCTGGCCACAAAGCTGATTGGGCAGCTGCAAATCCCTGGTTATACATCTCAAATCAAAAAGAATTTTGCGCGCTGGCCAAAGGATGCGGCGGTGCAAGAGATTGGGCTTTTGGCCCTGTTTCGCTTGGGAGAGAAGGATCAAGTGATGGGGCTGCTCTCTGACCCACGGTTCACCATTTTGCTTTCTTTTCGCACGCTGCATGAATTGTTCCTCTGTTATAACGGAGACTGCGGAGCGTTTTATCAAGCCCTGCTCCCCATCTCTGGCGACCAGTATATAAAGCGGGCCTGTATCCGGGGCATTGGAGAGAGCGGCTGCAAGGAACTCTGTGACATGGTTTTGCCGCACCTTTCTTCACCCCATATGAATGTGCGCCTGGAGGCGATTAGGACGCTGGGAAAGCTTGGCTATACACCGGCGGCAGCACCCATTCGGGAGCTGACCCGGCATGAGGCGTGGGAAGTCCGCTGTGCGGCGGTAGATGCCCTGACAGCTTTAGAGCCACAGGGGTGTTACCATGCAATCCTGCAATGCCTTTACGATCCGGTGTGGTGGGTTCGGTTTCATGCGGCAGAAGCGCTGGTATCGTTGCCGTGCCGGGAAGTTCTTGTTTCAGATGTGGAGGCCAGCGGCGACCGCTATGCCAGGGAAATGCTGCAATACATCATCCAACGCGATCTGCTGCTGGCGGGAGGTGCTGCATAATGGAAGGAATTTTAAAACCAGTGGTGCTGGCAATCAATTATCTTTCCCTGTTTTACGTGCTGGTCATCAGCAGTGTTTATCTTATTCAGCTGATCAGCGCCACCGTTGGACTGAGAAAATACAGCAAATCGCTGAAATATACAGATTACAAGCGGTTCCAGGAATCCAACAATATGGTGCCTATCAGCGTGCTGGTGCCGGCCTATAATGAAGCGGCTACCATTGCCGACAACACACGGAACCTGCTGTCGCTGGATTTCCCCCAGTATGAGGTCATCGTTATCAACGATGGCTCCAAAGATGAGACCATGGAAATTTTGAAGGAATCGTTTAAGCTGGTTTCCATCCACATTCCGTTCAAACGTTCCATCTCCACCAAAACGGTAAAAGGAATTTACCGCTCGGCTATGTATCCCAACCTTGTGGTGCTGGACAAGGAAAACGGGGGCAAGGCAGACGCTTTGAACGCGGGCATCAATGCCTCCATGTACCCGGTATTCATCTCCATTGATGCCGATTCCATTTTGGAGAAGTCTTCTCTTATTAAAATTGTCTATA